>JBJSXY010000326.1:0-2943 GCA_046086625.1 Pseudomonadota bacterium
TTCACATGCTTATTTGTTTAGTGGTTCTAGAGGGATTGGAAAAACATCCGTAGCGCGCATTTTTGCTAAAGCTCTTCGGTGTCCTCATGCAGTGGATGCAGTTCCCTGTAATAAGTGTTCTGAGTGTCTTGCCATTTCAGAAAGTCGCTCCGTAGACGTTGTGGAGATAGATGGAGCTTCCAACAATGGTGTCGAAGCCGTTCGAGGCATTCGAGACAATGTGGCTTATGGAGCTTCATCAGGAAAACATAAAATTTATATTATTGATGAAGTTCATATGTTGAGCTTAAGCGCTTTCAACGCGCTTCTTAAAACGCTCGAAGAGCCACCCGCCCATATTGTTTTTATTTTTGCTACAACTGAAGTTCAAAAAATTCCCCTGACTATTTTAGGTCGATGTCAACGATTCGAGTTTCGAAGGCTTACGCAACTTCAAGTGATTGAACGGCTCAAGCATATTTTAGAATCTGAAAAAATGAAAATTGAAGAAGAGGGGCTTCGGTTAATTGCGAGCTATAGCGATGGGAGTTTGCGAGATGCTCTTTCTTTGTTGGACCAAGTGCTTTCTTTTTATAGTGGGGATAAATCAGGTCAACTACAACTCACTGAAAAACAGGTTGTCGAAGCTCTGGGGGTTACTGATACGAATTCCGCTTGGTTCTTGGTCAGTCAGTTAGTTGAGAAAAACTTAAAGACTGCTCTTCATCAAGTGAATGAAGTGTATCGCTCGGGAGCAGATCTTAAAAGTTTTGCTGAAAGAGTTTTGGAACAATTACGACTTCTCTATTTGTGTGTTGTTTCTATTGAGTACAAACAAGTTTTGACTGCAGATGAATTAGATATTTCTTCAGGTCATTTTAATCGCGTGCAAGAGACAGCTAAGAAGACCAGTCTTTTACAAGTGGAGCGCATGTCTCAAATTGTGGGAAAAACAATCCAACAACTTTCTTGGACGAGCTTGCCGCAGTTTAATTTAGAAATGGCCGTGGTAAGAATGTGCAAATTAGAGGATTTAGCTCAGATTGAATCAGATCTTAAAGAATCTGATGCTTCTGAAGGCCCCGAGGCTCCCGAAGCTCCGAAAACCGCCAGTGCCCCTGCTCCAGTTCCCGCTCAAAATTTTGAAAATAACTGGAAGGGATTTGTTGATTTTGTGATGAAAAAACGCCCTCTTTTGGGAGCTTTGTTAACTCACGCACAGTTTAAGCTCGAAAAAGGAAACCATTACGTCTTAGCGTTTCCCGAGGGAAGCTTCTACGAGAAGCAATCAACGGATCCAAAAAACTATAAAGACATTGGAGATGCTTTGAAGGCTTTTTTTGGTAAGGACACGACTTTTTCTCTTTCGAATGCAACCCATTTAGCTGAAAAGAGTCTGGTTCAACAACAAGATGAGCAAATTCAAGCGCTCAAAAAAAATGCCCTAGAAAACGAGACCGTTAATGAAATGAAACAGGTTCTGGGCGCTGAAATTGTAGATGTCCAAGTGGAGTTGCCATGAGAAATGAAAAACCTGAACACCCACTAGAAAGACTTATTTTTGAGTTAAAGCGGCTGCCTGGAATTGGCGAGAAAACGGCTACTCGGTTGAGTTATTTTATTTTGCGGCAACCCGATAGCTTTGCTTTTGAAATCTCTGAAGCGCTGAAAGATGCTCGAGAAAAACTGCATAGCTGTGTTCAGTGTTGCACTTTCAGTGAAGCACCCATTTGCCAAATTTGCGCTAATCCGCAAAGAACCGATGAAATTATTTGTGTCGTTGAAGAGCCATCAGATGTCCTGGCTTTTGAAAAGGCTCGACAATTTAATGGAAAATACCACGTGCTCCATGGAGCGATTTCACCTTTAGATGGGATTGACGAGGGGAAGCTTAAAATCAAACAGCTCCAAGATCGGATCAAGGAAGGAAAGGTCAAAGAAGTTATTCTGGCGACGAATCCTACCGTTGAGGGGGATACAACTGCTTTGTATATTGCCAGACTTATTAAATTCAATGACACTAAAGTCAGTCGAATTGCTCACGGGATTCCAGTGGGGGCAGAAATTGAGTATTTAGATGGCGCTACCCTGGGTAAAGCGCTTCAAAATAGGGTTTCTTTATAACGTATGTCGTTCATTAACTACGCAGCCAAAGAGATTAATTGCAAGATTGTCTACTATGGTCCTGGATTGGGGGGGAAAACGACCAATTTGCAATACATTTACAATACGACTCAAGAGAACCAAAAAGGAAAAATGATTTCCTTAACTGGGGATACTGAGAGAACTCTTTTTTTTGATTTTCTTCCTTTGAACATTGGAGAAATCAGAGGGTTTAAAACCCGATTCCATCTTTATACAGTTCCGGGGCAACATTTTTATGATGCTAGTCGAAAACTCGTTTTAAAAGGCGTAGACGGCATTGTCTTTGTGGCGGATTCCCAAGTGGAAAAAATGGAAGACAATTTAAACAGTTTAAAAAGTCTCGACTTGAATTTAAAAGAGCAAGGATACGATCTTCATCATATTCCTTTTGTTTTTCAATTTAACAAACGAGATACGGATAACCCAATTCCAATCAAAGTGCTCCACGAACAGCTTAACTCCTTTGGAGCAGAGGAAATTGAAGCCACGGCCTTAAAGGGCGTTGGAGTCTTTGATACTTTGAAAGCTATCTCCAAGCAGGTTCTTCGGTCTATCCGTTCATAGTTAATGATTTACAAGCCCAACTCAATTTGCCAAAATGCACTTCTGTTCCCGGGTAGCTCAGTCGGTAGAGCAGGTGGCTGTTAACCACCCTGTCGGGGGTTCGAATCCCTCCCGGGGAGCCAGTTCTGTCAAGTCAGAGCGTGGCTCCTAATCTCCGAACAGCTATCACTCCGATAGGTCCTCCCTTCCGAAAGTTTTGTCCTTTCGTCTAGTCCCCTGAGTTTTTATTGTTCCAGCGTGACACAGATTTTCAGT
>JBJSXY010000327.1:0-2623 GCA_046086625.1 Pseudomonadota bacterium
TGCCTGATAGGGCTCCCCCTATTTGCCTGGGCCAATGGGGAAATGCGGTTTCCGTTTTACTCTTCTCTAAAAAACACTTATGGAACTTGGGAAGGAGCTTATCTCGATGTTCCCGGAAAACCTCCCGTACCTAAAATTACCTATCGAATTCTTCTTCCCTTTGGAAAGGGCTTCGAAAAAGTTGAGCTGGCCTTGGAACCCGAACCAGGCTGGACTGAGAAAGTGGCATTAGAGCCTGCTCCTTATCCAAAACCCCTTTGTGAAGCTAAAAACAAAATATTTTCTCATGAGACGCCGAAGGGCGACTCAGCTTTTTACCCTGAGCAACCCGTAGGTACCCCAGCTTTAGTTGAAAAGCACGGATATAAAATTTTGTACGTGGATGTATATCCAGCTCGTTATGAATTTGAGAGCAAGATTTTAACTTGGCTTCCCAAGGGAGAGATCATCATCCATTTAAAAAATGAACCGATACCATCTGGGAAGTTTTCAGCTACCGAAGCGGATCAAAAAGCAGCGCTGATGCTAGCAGATGAAGCAACTGAAATAAGTTCTTATCCTGCAACTGAAGATAAAGTAGCGACTGCCGAATACTTAGTGATTGGACCTGCTGCTTTTTTTGAAGATGAGTCGATTTATTCATTAAAGGGACTGATGCTCGAAAAACAAGCCCGAGGTATCAGCACTAAGGCACTCACAGTTGAAGACATTCAAAAAAGCTATACAGGATCTGACACGCAAGCAAAAATTCGAGAAGCCGTTAAGATAAATTATCAAGAAGAAGGAACTCGCTACCTTCTTTTAGTGGGGAATGGCTACTCTCTTACACCCACAAAAATTCTGACAGTGAATTTAAGTGAGGGAAGTCTTCCTTCTGATCTTTATTTTGGTTGTTTAGATGGAGATTTTAAGAGTAAGCCTTACGACATGGCTTGCGAAGTGGCTGTGGGAAGAGCGCCGGCTTCGAAACTCAGTGATGTTCATGTGTTTGTTCAAAAATCTTTGATTCTTCAAGATCTTCCCGAAGGAGATTCACTGGTTTGGAAAACGGTGAATTTCGGAGAGAAAATGGACAACTCAACTTATGCATCCATGAGTTTAAAAATGCTCGAGTTGGGGGGAATAGCAGGGCAGGGAGTACCCACGGTGGGGTATCCTTCTCAAGCTGAATTTTTTAAGCTCTATGAAACTCCCAAAGTCTCTTATTCTTCAAGTGCCGTCGTCCAGAATATGACGCTTGCGCCATTCTATACTTTGAATCATTTGGGGCACTGTCAGACGACTTATTGTTTAAAGATCAAAGCCGACTTAATCCCTCAAGTAAAAACATCCTTTCCATTCTTTGGAATTACGCAAGGTTGTTTTCCGGGGAATATGCGCCAGTCGAATTGGGCAAGCCAAATGATTAATTTAGTCGACGGGGGAGCCGGGGCTTTGGTTGCTAACTCAAATTATGGTTGGTACGAGCCTGGCGGAGCGAATGGGCATTCAAATCGACTTCACACTATGTTTTATGACACAGTTTTCAAAGAAGGATCACGAAGTTTGGGTAAAACGCTCTATCGAGCAAAAGAACGGCTGATTGATCAAGCAAATTCTAATTCCTACATGAGGTGGGTCTTGTATGAAACCAACCTCTTTGGAGATCCGGAAGTAATGCTTAAGTTTCCGAAGTAAAAAATAATCTCAGAGCGCTCATCGAGCGCCTGGAACATAAGCTACTGGAGCACCCCCCCTCACATATCCAAGATTGCTCAAAATTTGTGAAGAGGATTCCGTGCTGTAGATCCGTCCTTCTGAAGCGGCTCGATACCACAAGTAAAGAGGTGCGGTGCCGGTTTTTTGATAAGTACAGACATATCCCACGGAGGGATTGACAGCAGATCCATTACGGAAATGTCCATCACAGTTACTATTTAACGAAAGAAACTGTCGAGCATCTCCTTGGGAGCGAAAGTAAGCACACTTATAAAGTTGAGCATCACAGCCAGAGCCCGCTGAAATTGTATAAGACTTAAAAGCTGCTAGAGGGTTTTTGAAGTAGTTTCCTGCTTCACTGGGATTCTGAGTGTAGTAGTGAGCCATGCTACCCCAAGTGGATAAATTATCATTCACAAGAGCAAAGTCATCCATTCGATACACAGTTTGTATGCCTGGAGAAGTAACAGGTCCGCTCGAAGTGCACTGACCCGCAGAGACAGCTTGTTGGCATTGATATAAAGTTTGAAATGGCATCGTGGTGCAAGGTTGATAGCCTTGAACACACGAGGATCCATTGAAGTAATACCCGGCTGGGGACTGCATGAAACAGGCTCCTGGAAAAGCACTTGGCATGCCACAGCTTCCTCCGGTGGGAGGAACAGGACCTGGAGTGGGATCGACATAGCTTTCTCTTACATAAATTGAAAGTTGAGCGTCGCAGATGGTTCCATTCGTCAGTGACTGGGCTCGAACGTAAATCACTTTTTGACCGCCGCTATTGAAAGTCATCCAGAATTTATCCCACGCATAGTAATAGCGGCCGATTTCAGAAGAGTCTGGTGTCCAAACATTGATGATTTTTAATTGTTCTGAATAGCCGTAATAACTGGTCGAATTTTTTTGGACTGAGAAGTAGTAAGAT
>JBJSXY010000328.1:0-2155 GCA_046086625.1 Pseudomonadota bacterium
AGAAAAGGCGAAGAGTTATCTTGAAACCATTGACCAGGTTAAAGACAATGAAAACGCCCAAGTTATTTTTCGTAAAGCAGCCACTAATCTGGTCGAAGAGTTAGAGAAACTTGCGAAAGCATTTGAGGAAAATAACGAAAGTGACAAATCTTCGGTGCTTAAGGCTCTGGTTCGAGATCTCAAAGTGAAAATGGAGGATAAGCCACAACCTCAGCAATCCTCTCCAGAAAAAACAATAACTACATCCCCTCTAATTCCCAAGGCACCGGCCCAGATACAGGGAGGCACCACTTATAACCAACAGGGAAAAAGAGTCCCGATCACAGTTCTTCCGCCAAATGCACAAAGCAAGGCAACTCTTCCTTCAGGAGCTAAGCCCATAGAGTTGAAAGTAAATGACCAGAAAATTAATGTACACTTTTTAGGGGACAGCAAAACTGAGTTTAACGAAGGCGCACCCCTCTATTTAGTTCCGACAAACTCTTCAAGTCCTGCGTCTCTTCAAGAGCCCCCCTCTTACTTGGCTGTTCCGGCAAGTGAAGTCCTGAGCTTAAACTCTTCAGGAAGTGAAAACACGAGGGGACTTGATAGAACTAAAGCATTGGCAGAATTCGTTGCAACTTTACCTGAGGCCCCTGAAGAATTAGTAAAAGGTCTCAAAGCCTTTAATAGTTTTAAATCAGAGAAGGACCAGCAAGCTATTCAGACCAGCCTTCGCGAATATTTAGGGAAGACAGAGCGCAGCCAGAACGTAACCCCATTTCAAAGAGAAATACTAGCCCGTGCTGTTTTAGACCTTGAGAGTCAAAGAATGCGGCGAATGGCCGAGGCCAGTGGCAATCAAGATGAACAAACCCGACAACTTCTGAGAAGCTATGAAAAGCCCACTGATCGTACTCGATCTTTTTTGCCCGCCTTAAACTCAAGTAATAGTTCATGGGATCAATTGAGGCAACTTGAACAACATGCAGGTCAAGCCATTGAACAATCAGGTGAAAAAGGAGCAGGGCTAGTAAAACAACTCAGCGAGGCGCTGGGGTATGATGTTCCTTTGGCGACGATTCCCCCTTTAATAAAAGCATTGAACGACCAAGATGCTGACAAAGTTAGAGCCCTGGCAAGTCATGGACTACACACAAAAACAAATGCAGATGGAAAAGGGCAAATAAAACGAGATGATCTTCAAAGAGTTTTGGAAGATTTGATTATCAAACCATCTCAAGAAAAAGTTAGCCAAGCCTTCTTAGCCCAGTTTCCGAAAGTCGCTCAAGAGCTAAACGAAGGAAGCAGTCATTATAATCAAGTACTTCATGCTGCGATCGCTGGAGACCAACAAAAACTGGGTGAATTGTTCCGTACGGGTAATAAATTGTCTCCGCCTGAATCACAACGCATTCTAGAAGGAGCGATAAGAGCTCTCATAGGCCAGGAGTTCGAGGGAAACAGGGTAAAACTCGACCGCGACGGTCAACTCGATCCAGCAACCAGAAAAAGACTTTTAGATAACCCGATCGCACAAACTTTGAAATCACATACAGGGTTGAATGACGAACAAGTACTACAAATCGTCTCCAATCAAACACGTAATCTTTTAAACCAACCTGCTATCCTAAAAAGTGACGTAGAGCGAAGAGATTCGGTGGCTTCGCTCATGAAGCAACTGGAGGAGGAACTTCAAAAAGCAAAGACGCCCCAAGAACGAGAAGAAATTTTTCGGAAATTCGATCCTCTTTTACAGGCTCGTGGCGAAGCTGGAATGGAAGCTCGGCAAAAACTAGCCCTAGCCCTCGAAGCAGCGCAGGCAGCGAATGCAACCCTTGCACAAAAAGACGCAGAATCTGCCAACGTATCCGAGGAGATGGCACGAGCAGAAAGGCAGTTACGTGAGCGAGTTGAACTCGCACAACGAAATTTGAGCGAACTCAAGAAAATTTTGAGCGATCCAAATTTTCAAAGGCTGAGTCCTCGAGACCAAAGGAGCTTTTTTGATCGAAATGCTTGGCGTGAGTTTTTTAGGGAAATCAGTCTTCAGTTGCCGCCGGATGACCCTCAAGGGACACATCTATCGGATAATTTGAAAAATTTGTTAGATAAGAAGCTCCCAATCCTTTCAGAAGCAGCAAGACAAGCACTAGGAGCGCTGAACCAACCGGAG
>JBJSXY010000329.1:0-3326 GCA_046086625.1 Pseudomonadota bacterium
CCTTCACTGAGGCATTCCTGCTCATCGAAAGGGGGATAAACACATTTTCCAGTTAACCACACGCCCCCTCCAGTCGCCGGTAATTTTTCACACTGGGTTTTGTCGGGTGTGTTTGGAAAAGGACTTCTAAACCTAGGCGGATCAAACGATACTGCCACTGTTAAATTGCTTTCTATGGTGCTGCCGCTTTTTTGAATCGACCCCTTGGAGCGAATGACAAAATTTGCACTTTCTACAGTGAAAAACTCGTCCCTCATTGTTGGGGCGTATTCCGAAGCGCTCGCGTTATCAACACTTGTCAGGAAGTTGAAAAACTCTCCTACTGAACCCCAGCCGCTTTGACCCAAAGCCAGAAGCTTTGCAAATTGTTGATCAATGAGCTTTAAACCATAATCAGACAGCCTCGGAAAATAGAGTTTTAAATTTCGTCTTTGAGTTGCTTCAGAAAGATTGATTTTTCCTTCTTCCGAGAAAACAGTGATGTCTGGCTTCAGTTTAAGAAAAAGAGCGGGACTCATATCTTTTACCAGCTTCACTTCATCGAGCGTAAAAAATCGACCATGTTTAGGCTTGTAAGGAGGATCTTGTCTTTCATACCAGCCCGAATTGTCTCGGGTAGACGACTGTCCAGGGGGTGTTACCCACTCCACAAGATTTGCAATAATTTCCTCCGGTTTTACGTTTCCAAATTCGTCAACAGGGCTATCCGAATCTTTAAACAGCCGATTAATTTTTTGGTACAAAGTGTATCCGATAAAGCCCCCCACAACTCCAGGTCCCTTCTGTGTGGGCAGGCCTTGAACTCCTGTGCTTGCTCCTTGAGCAAGTAAGTTAAGATTAAGTTTGGAGGCTTCCGAAGAAATAGCATAAGAAAACTGACCGGTGGAAATACGCGTGTCTTTGAGCGCCTCAATTTGTTCCGCTTTTTCCTGAAGTGATAGTTTTTCTAGCGAGGCTTTTTCGGGTGGATAAGCTGGAAACGGGATGTTCCAAATAAGATTAAAATAGGGCTTTCCGGCTGCAAAGCGCCCCGGGTTTTTGGTGACTTTTCCAAAAGCGGCTAGACGAAGAATTCCAAGCCGAATTCCGGATTTAGCTAAATAATGGGTTTGAATTTTATTGAGGTCATTGTAAGCAAGTTTTCTTTCTATGAGGGAAGTGTACTGGAGTTCTAAAGTCATTAAACTAATCAATAGGAGTGCCACTAAAACAGTGAGAAGCGCTGCCCCCTGGCTGTGTTGAAGCTTGTTTTTTAGGACTTGAAGCTTCATGGCAAAGTCACCACATAGTTTGTGTTATTTGGAAATCCTATTTTAAAAGTAGTCTCGATAGTAACTTCTTTTTTGGACTTTGGATCCACTGTTGCCAATCGTAACTTTACAGCTCTGGGAAAATTATCTCGCGTAACGCCAGCATCTGAGTTCCAGTCTTCCGACCACTTTAGGAGCTTGTCGTCCCAATATCTGAATTCAAGAACTGAAACTTCATCTAGAAGTGTGTACAAAGAGCCGCCCTCAAAAAGATTTCCGTCGATGAGCGGGCTTTCCCGCTTCATGAGAGTTGTAAAACCGTTCCGGTTTGAGGGTTGTAGAAAATAGGAAATTTCCGCTTGTTGACCATCTTTTCGAGTGGCATAGAAATTTCGATGACTAAGACTAGTGAAGATCAGTTGATTGCTTCTGCCGTCAAACAAGGTATGGGGAGCTGGCTCACTTCGTTGTACTCTGCGCTGCAGATCTCCCCCTAAGTCGGGATATCTTTTGTGAAACGCTTGGCCGAGGTCGTCTCTAATCACCGCAATAGCTGACCGGATTCCATCGTACTGTTCTATTTGCGCTAAAGCAGTATCCTTGGTGTTTCGAATCACGTTGATTTGATTGGACGTCGTGAGTGCAATCATGCTGAAAATGGCGAGCGCTAATAGAACCTCGAGAAGAGTGAATCCAGACTTGTTAAGTAAAGGGTCCATAGTTAAGGGAGCGGCTGATCGTAATTCACATAATGGGTTGTTACATCGACCACTCGAGCAGTATTCCCTTGCATCCAATTAACTTCAGCATGAATTTCTCGGGAAGCTTGGGAAAGATACTTGCTCATGGTCTCTAATAATTGTTGTTTAATGAGGTTTGTAGATTCCGCTCCTTCCGATTTTTCATCTTCGCCTCCGCCAAGCAACTTGCTGGCCTCTTCTGAAAGCCTAAAATCAATTTCTGAACAATAAGTGACATAGGAAAATTTTTGATAAGGTTCCTCGAATTTCCCATCTTTTTTCTTCTCACAGGCCTTTTCAATTCCTTCACTCTCAAGCCTAGTCTCAAGCTCCACCATCACTTTTTGAAGTAACCACGTCGCCACTGTGACATCTTGGGCGTCTTTCACTGCTCGCACCGAACCTCGTGCAAGATCCATTGCAGCAAGTGCAGCCAAAACGAAGATTACTGTCGCAATCATCACTTCGATGAACGTAAACCCTGAATTATTGGACTTGAGTGTCTTCAAAGCCTTGCACCCGCCGGTTAAAAACTTCGATTTTTCCATTCGCTGGTCGAATGTAGAGCGAATAACCCCCAGTCTCCATTCCCTGCTTATTCAAATACACAACCGATTGCTCTGCGTATCCGCTTGGGAAAAAATGGACGTAAGCCATTCCCTTTCTCAGTAACCCATCTCGTTCTGTGAGAACTCCATCAAACACAACGCCGCCAGGCAATTCCCGGGGTTTTTTCCCATACTTATCCGCAATGCTAAACCCTGAGGGCGGTGGGGGCTGCTTGGGATCGCTCTTTTGCTGGCCCTGACTTTCGGTTCCCAAAAGTTCTAGCTTTGCTTGCTTTTCTACCCACCATGTTTGATTCTCAAAATCGATAGCTAATCGATAAATTTTATTTAAGAGAATCGCATCGTTTCTCACCGACCGGAGCGTGCCCACAAAACGACGAGTGGTACCTGCCACTCGTTGATACGTAAGTCTTCCAACGGCTGGGATTCCGACGGAAGTGACCATCGCAATAATCGCCAGCACGAGAAGAATCTCAATCAGCGTAAAACCGCGTGAGCGAGAAAGCTTACTCCGACTTAATGTCGTCGGCAGATCCTTCTTGCCCATCGGGTCCAGCCGAAGTGATTGTAAAATTTTGCCCATCTTCACAAGCATAACGGTATTCATTTCCCCACGGATCCTTTGGGACCTCTTTTTTTCCTAAGTAGCCACCTTCTGGATAATTCTCTGGAACTTTCCCAGTAGAGGGTTTGGAAATCAGTGCTCGAAGACCTTGAGCTGTGGTTGGATAATAGCTATGAGAAAGATAGTAAGCTTGGAGAGCCTG
>JBJSXY010000330.1:0-2556 GCA_046086625.1 Pseudomonadota bacterium
CACGGCTTCTTTCGATTTAGCTATCCCAAAATAGAGCTTTCCCCGTTTAAAAAAGTCCTGGAGAACGTCGTGAAGTCGCTGACCTTCTTCGTGGCTGGCTTCCACCACCATTCGAAGGGAACCATCCATTTTGATCCAATCCGATTGTTTCAGCAACGTATCTGTGTAGTCAGATGGCTTTCCTAAAGAATTAATTTTTATATTTGTCCTAAAAAGAAAAGTTACCAAAACATTCTCAATAACTGCTTCGATTAGGGACCGAGCAAATAACTTTGCTTCGGTTCTCGCCGTATTCGAAACCCAAGAACGCCTTTGGTTGTGGTGGGTAATGGGTTTAAAATCTGACAATTTTTTTCTCCCACAAAAGACTTGGATAATTTGCTTGAAAAGCTCGTCTTCTTCCTGAATGGGTACGTTAGGCTCAATGATCACACTCAGAATATTTCCCTGATCCGATTTAAATGGGTCCAATTTACATGAAAGCCCGCTCAAATCTGGCTGGTCATGATTTTTAGATTCATCTAAGTTTATATTTTCATTTGAGGCTTTGAGTAGCTTTTCAGCTAAGGCAAATCCATTCCCTCGAAAAAAATGAAATCCCTCACTTTTTCCAACGGAAAGAAATCCATAACGTAGACTACCCCCTTTTTCATGGATTTTTCCTACGGACATTTTTCCCACGCGCAGATGGAAATTTAATCTTTCTCTAACCAAATTTTGAACCGCTCGTATTTTTTTTTCAACTCGCTCCAACTGGGGGGGAGCAACGAGAAAACAAGCCCCATCTCCCCCGAAAATATAGGGCACCCCATCACTGCCAAACTCATTTCGAATGGCTGCAATCGAAGCTGCACCGACCAAGTTGACTTCACGAGCTTTTCCCTCGGTAATAGCAGCCGAGGATCCTTCAATATCCACCGGAACTACCCACCAATCATCAGGAGGGACCTGGGTCAGTTTCAAATTGAAAAAGGATTCGAAATTAGGTTCAGTGACAGCCATACGGCATCTTAACATGGAAACTGATTCGCAAATAACTCAACCGGAGTTGGGACTTACTTCGATAGAAGCGGCTAAACGACTGCGAGAATGGGGTCCCAACGAAATCATCCCTTCACGATTAGAATCCTTGTTTTCAGAAGCCAAAAAAATCCTTCTAGATCCCATGGGACTCATGCTTCTCAGTTTAGCAATCTTATATTTAGCTATCGGTTACAAAACAGATGCCTTCATTCTCTTTTGTGCCTATATTCCCGTAACAGGTGTGGATGTTCTTTTACAAATTCGCGCTCAAAAAGCGTTAAAAGCTTTGAGTGCCAATATTTTGAATGTTGTAAAAGTAGTCCGCGATGGAGAGATTCAAGAAATTCCAACGGAAAACCTCGTCGTCGGCGATGCCATTTTGTTTGAGGAGGGCCAATCACTCCCCGCCGATGGAACGATTATTGAAGCCCAAAATTTAAAAATCAACGAAGCTGCTCTGACAGGCGAGTCCATCCCGGTTGATAAGACAGTCGGGGCCCCGTTCTGGGGCGGCACCGTACCGCTCCAAGGTAGGGGTATCGGGATCATTGAAAGCACCGGAAGAAACACCCGTTTTGGAAAAATTGCTTCGCTTTTAGAAAAAACAGAAGCTGAAACAAGCCCTCTTCAAAAAAAAGTAAATCATCTTATTCATCGTTTTTTATGGGTTGCCCTCTTACTGGCTGGTCTTCTCTTCGTCATTGAGTTTTGGAGAGAAAATGGATGGATTCACTCATTGATTGTTTCAGCTACATTTGGAATGTCCGCTATTCCAGAGGAATTTCCACTGGTTTTTACTCTTTATCTGAGTTTAGGGGCTTGGCGACTTTCTCGTCATGGGGTTCTTGTTAAATCTCTTCCGAGCGTCGAAGCTCTGGGAAGCGTGGATGTCATTTGTACGGATAAAACAGGAACCCTAACTGAGGGACGCTTTCAACTGGAATCCATTACTCCCTTAGGTTCAGTGCCTCATGAGCTTTTATGGAAAGCAGCTTTGATGGCTTGTGAAATTAACGTCGTAGACTCCATGGAGCAGGCTATTTTTGAAAAGGGGAGTTCCTATCGCTCTCTTCTGGATGGATGGCACTTGGCCTTTGACTACCCTTTTGAATCCAGTGGAAAGCATATGTCTCATGTATGGAAGAACCCTCTAGGAATGAGTTTCATTGCAATGAAAGGGGCCATCGAAGGGGTGCTAGAGCATTGCAGGGTCAACCAAACTGAACTGGAGCAAATCTCAAGTCTCACCGAAGCCTTGACCCAACAAGGAAAAAGATTGTTGGCTCTTGCTTATCGCGAAGGAGAATGTGTCGGTCAACGAGACAGTGACGAACGAGAATTGATTTTTCTGGGACTTCTCATTTTTAACGACCCTACGCGACCCTCGGCTAAAGAAGCGGTTCTTGCCTGTCAGAAAGCTGGCATTGAGATCAAAATGCTGACGGGCGATCATCCGGGAACCGCTCATGCCGTTGCAGATGAAATAGGAATGGATCACGATCACCAACTTCTTTTCACAGGTGATCAACTTTC
>JBJSXY010000331.1:0-2010 GCA_046086625.1 Pseudomonadota bacterium
CCCAAGTGCCTTTGCTTGCCAAATTACACCGGGATTCCCTCTGGCAAATCAATTGGGAGTGGATAGCGAAGCGATTGGGTCGAGAAGCCAGTTCGAACCCTCGGATTTGGATTGCCGGGTGCGGCACTTTTCAGCCTTATACATTTTCGAGGGCCAATCCCCGAGCCTCTATTTTGGCGACTGACCTCTCTGAAGCGTCTTTAGAAATTGCAAAGAAACGGTGCCGCGTTCATCGAATCAAAAACGTTGAGTTTGCCCCTATTGATTTAACCAATCCTGCTACTTACCCCCAGGAGAAATTCGACCTCATTGAGTGTTATGGGGTTTTGATGAGCCTTTTCGATCCGGGAAAAACACTCAAGGAATTTGCGAAACGGTTAAAACCCAATGGGCTCCTAAGGATCATGGTGTACACCCACTATGGCCGGCAGAGGATTTTCCAGATTCAAAAACTAGCAAAGCTTTTAGGATTAAGTTTAACCGACAAACAAAGTCCGAAAGCCCTTCAAAACCTGATGGCGGCTTTACCAGAGAATCACCCATTAAAGTCGACGTTTTTTGATTATCCCGACTCTAAAAACTTACCTGGAATTGTGGATGGTTTTTTACACGCTTCGGATAGAGGTTTTACTGGTGAAACGATTTCAAAGCTCTTAGATGGGGCTGGGTTTGAATTTGGTTTTTGCTACCACCGTCCGTGGGGAGATCCGGACTCAATGGAGAAAAAGCTGGGGTTTAAGGAAAAGGATCCCGCTTTTTGGCTGCACTATTTGGATCTTTGGCAGAGTTTGAAATCAAACTTCATTTTGTGTGTGGTTCCTAAAGCAAGTTCCCAAAATCAACGCTTAGAGACGCGTCGCAAGCATCCTCTTTTTGATTTGAGTCTGCCTCTGGAGACGGGACATAAATTAAGACTTTTAAGATTAAGTCTTTCGGGAGCTAAGCTTCAAAGCCGAACGCATGAAGAATCTATCAAGCTCTCTGGAAAAGAAGTGCGATCTTTAATTCGGGGGCAGGGGAGCTCTGAAAAAGTTCGCCTAGTGCTAGGAGAAGAAGTTGTAAAACCCAGACCTTTTTTCCAGGGAGAAGCGAATTTTCCAGCTCCGACCGATCCGTGGACAGTGGAGCTCGGAAAAGGGCCAAATCCAATTTATCGACACCTCTTTGATGCTTATAAGTTTTCTAACGATATTGAGAAAGAATGGGAATCTTGGAAGCCCCATTCTAGGCCTCTTGAGAACGAGGAAAACCCATGGGGCCTGACTCCAGCTGCGACTTTTGAGAACCGCAAAGAGGAAATTCAGACTTGGCTTAAAACCCGTAAAAACCAAAAAACAGTGCCGATTTCGGAAGGTGAGCTTGTAGACGAGGAAGCGAAGTTAGAGAGCCTAAGAAGATTCTTAGAGGGGCGAAAAGGCATCAAAATGCCGTCTGATAGGGTTTCCCAGAGAGTGCTTTGGGTGCTTCTCATGAGCCATGAGGATCTCTTTTTAGAGTTTAAGGCTCCTTAAATTGACAATTTTTATGCGGCTCAGTAGGGTCGTGGGTTCTATCGCAATCATGTGGGGCGGTAGTTAAGTTGGTTATAACGCCTGCCTGTCACGCAGGAGGCCGCGGGTTCGAGTCCCGTCCGCCCCGCCATCTATTTTTAAAAAAATTGAAAAACAAGTGTCTGTAATTATACTCTAAGTTGTTAAACTAAACCCGAACCTAGGTAATTCAAATGCCCCATTTTATTGCCATCTTTTTGTTAATTTCAAATGTCGTCTTGGCCACTACCTTGCCTCGTAAAGTTTACTACGCCCATGAAACTATTTGGCCTGCAGTATCGGCGCCCGGAACTGGATTTGGCTCTGATATTGTGGTTTATAACCCCTCTTCAGTGGACCAAAAAATTACTTTTGACCTTCATGTCAGTTACCTTATTGGATCAAGTAAAACGGTCGATGATTGTGCAAGTACTTCTACCGGTATAACTCTAGGGCCAGGAGACAACATTCATTTGGTTTG
>JBJSXY010000332.1:0-5232 GCA_046086625.1 Pseudomonadota bacterium
ATGATTTCTCCTTGTGTGGTTCTTCCTCAGCACCAATGTGTGAAGAAAACAAAGTGTGAAGTTCAGCCCAATGGTAAGTGTGGTTGGACCCCCAACGAAGAATACCAAGCCTGTCTAAAACAGTTTTTACCCAAATAAAAAAGGACGGGATTTCTCCCGTCCTTTCTACTGAAAGATGCATTAAAACTTACTTGCTCTTCAAGTGTTTGCTTACATGTTTGGTCATTTCAAACATGGAAACAACTTTCTTTCCACCGAAGATAGGTCCTAATTTCGCATCTGCTCTCACATTGCGACGGTTTTTAGGATCTTGCAGCTTTGCTTTCTTAATGTAAGCCCATAGCTTCTTCACCACTTCGGTGCGGGGAAGAGGCTTGGTGCCTACAACGACAGCAAGTGCAGCACTTGGTTGAAGCGGAGCCATGAACTTCGCATTAGGCTTACGCTTAGATGACTTCTTTGCTGCTTTTTTCGTTGTTGCTTTCTTAGCTTTCTTTTTTGCCATTTTTGTCTCCTTGATACTGATAACGGCTTAATTAAGCATAATGATAAATACAGATCGTGTCAGAACACAAACAAAAAACTCTAAAATTGTAATTTTTCCCTCTGAAAAGTGATTAAACCACGAAATTTACTAGACGCTGAGGGACGACAACACTCTTTTTAATCATTTTTCCCTCGAGAAGCTTAGCTACTTTGGGAGCCGATTTAGCTAGATTTTCGAGGGCGGTTTTATCAATTTGACGGCTGACTTCGAGTCGCTCGATGAGCTTTCCGTTGACTTGAACCACCACAACAACTGAGTCTTCGGTGCAAAGCGATTCGTCAAAGCTCGGCCAGGATGCCAATGAGACAAAGCCTTTCAAACCAAGTCGACTCCAAAGTTCCTCAGCTAAGTGAGGGGCATAAGGCGCCAAAATTCTTAAAAATAGCTCGAGAATTTCTTTGGGAAGTGAATTAGCCTGAGTTGCCTCATTCACAAAAATCATCATTTGAGAAATAGCCGTGTTAAATTGAAGACCCAAAGTGTCTTCCTGGACCTTTTTTATCGTTTTCTGGAGCAATTTCCACAGGGCGGCGTCAGAGCTTCCGGGTTGATCCACTATTTTACTCTGAAGATTTCCCGTTCTTTCATCAACGACCAAGCGCCAAACGCGGCCTAAGAACCGATAAGGCCCTTCGGGGCCTTCCATTTTCCAGAGTTTTACTTGATCCAGAGGTCCCATGAACATTTCATAGAGCCTCATTGCATCGGCACCATAATTCTTAATGACATCATCGGGGTTGATGACGTTCATTTTTGATTTCGACATTTTTTCAGTCTGAACCTTCAGGGGCGCTCCAGTCCCCTTAACAAAAAACTCATTCCCTTTTTTTTCGGTTTCCTCAACGGGGTAGTACTTTCCTCGAGAGTCCTGGTAGCTGTCTCCTAGAATCATCCCCTGATTATAAAGTTTCTGAAACGGTTCTTTCGTGGAGACCAGCCCGACATCGTAGAAAACTTTGTGCCAGAACCGAGCGTAGAGGAGATGCAAAACCGCATGTTCCACTCCGCCTATATAAAGATCCACCGGCATCCAATATTTTTCGAGGGCTTTATCTAGAGGAGCTTGAGTGTTCTTTGGATCGATAAATCTTAAGTAGTACCAACACGAACCTGCCCATTGAGGCATGGTATTGGTTTCTCGAAACCCTTTTGTGCCATTGGGAAGCATCACTTCGAGCCAGTTTTTTCCAGCTCGTGCAAGAGGCGGCTCTCCTGTATCCGTGGGGCGGTATTCATCAATGGGAGGTAGCTCCACGGGAAGCAACGATTCTGGCAAGGGAACCACCGAGCCATCTTCCAAATGCACCATGGGAAAGGGCTCACCCCAATAACGTTGCCGTGAAAAAAGCCAATCGCGTAGACGATAAGTCACTTTTCCATGGCCCTTTTTCTGTGATTCAAGCCAAGCTATCATTTTAGATTTGGCTTCTTTGACTTGAAGGCCATTCAGAAAATCGGAGTTAACAGCGAGTCCATCGCCTGTAAAAGCTTTTTCGCTGACAGGTTCTTGGCTTCCAGAGAACACTTCCAGAATGGGAAGTGTAAATGTCTTTGCAAATTCATGATCCCGCTCATCATGAGCAGGAACTGCCATAATGGCTCCAGTTCCGTAGGTCATGAGCACATAATCTGCAACCCAAATTGGGATAGGCTTTCCCGTAACAGGATGCTCGGCATAGCTTCCTGTAAAAACCCCTGTCTTTTCTTTGGCTAGATCGGTTCTTTGAAGATCCGTTTTGTCTTTTGAAATCTTAATGTAGCTCTCAACAGCTGACTTTTGTTGAGCCGTGGTAATTTTTCGAACCAGGGGGTGTTCTGGCGAAAGAACGCAGTAACTTGCACCAAAAAGGGTATCGGGTCGGGTCGTGAAGACAGTAAATGACTTCTCTGAAGATTGAATCTTGAAGTGGATTTCGGCCCCTTCTGATTTTCCAATCCACTCGCGTTGCATTTCTTTGACCCCATCGGGCCAATCGAGAGTGTCCAAGTCTTCCAAAAGTCTCTCTGCATAAGCAGTAATTTTAAGCATCCACTGGCTCATCAAACGTCGTTCAACTGGATCGCCTGTTTCAACGTAGACGCCATCTTTCACTTCTTCATTGGCAAGAACAGTTCCTAGAGCGGGGCACCAATTCACTGGCACTTCTGCTCGATAGGCGAGCCCTTTTTCATAGAGCTTTAAAAAAAGCCATTGAGTCCAACGGTAATACTCTGAATCGGTTGTGCTAAATTCGCGAGTCCAATCATAACTAAAGCCCAAACGCTTCACTTGTCGGCGGAAGTTGTCGATATTTCTTTTTGTGATAATGGCGGGGTGGATATTTTCCCGCATGGCGGCTCGCTCTGCTGGAAGGCCAAAAGCATCCCAACCAATGGGGTGAAGGACATTAAAGCCCTGCATTCTTTTGAGCCGCGCCACAATATCTGTCGCCGTGTAGCCCTCAGGGTGTCCTACGTGAAGGCCGGCTCCAGAGGGATAGGGAAACATATCGAGAATGTAGTATTTCGGTTTTTTACTGAGTTCAGTTAAGTCATTTGAGACAACAAAACACTGGTGTTTTTCCCATTCGTGTTGCCACTTGGGCTCAATGGATGATGGATCGTATTGCATGGAAAAATCACCTTAATCGAAATTAGCTTTTTCGGCAAAAACTATGGTACCGTTTTTTTTATGGAACGAAAAAGTCGATTTCCCGATTGGAAAACAATCTATGAAACTCAACCTGTGGAGTCCATGGCTTGGTACTGTCGAGAGCTAGATCCCGATTTGCGAAAGGCTTTGGAAGAAAGAGGGCTTCGTTCTGGACGTTTCTTAGATATTGGCTCGGGGCCTGGAACCCAAGCCGTAGAGCTAGGAAGAATGGGATTTGAAGTCACGGGCACTGATCTTTCATTTGAAGCTGTCAAATTAGCTGAGAAACTTTCCGCTCAAGTTCGATTTATTCAAGATGATATTGTCCATTCAAAACTTCAAGGACAATGGAATTGTGCTTTTGATAGAGGTTGTTTTCATTGTCTAGATCCTAAGGATCGCTCCATCTATGTTGAGACAGTCTCAAAGCTTTTAGTAGCTGGGGGAATGCTATTTTTGAAGACGTTCAGTTGGAAACAAGAAGATTGGGGATATGGTCCCTGGCGATTTACTCCTCAGGATATCGAGGATCTTTTTTCAGCGAAATTTAAATGCTTGCAGAGCGTGGAAACCGAATATCAAGGAACTTTACCGCAAAATCCCAAAGCCTTGTTTACGGTTTTGGAGCGAAAATGAACAGGGTGAAGTTCCTGACGTTGATTTTCCTAAGCGTCTTAGCCTGGGGAGGGCAGAAAAAAATGACAAACAAAGTTCAAACTGACATCGCAACTTTAGCCGGCGGCTGTTTTTGGGGAATGGAAGACTTATTGAGAGCATTGCCCGGAGTCGTGGAAACCACTGTGGGTTACACGGGCGGTGAAACCTCAGGGCCCACTTATGAAGATGTGAAAAAAGGAAATACAGGGCATGCGGAGTCCGTTCAAATTGTTTTTGATCCAACAAAAATTTCTTATGAGAAAATACTCCTCTTCTTTTTTAGAATGCATGATCCCACTACCAAAAATCGCCAAGGGAATGATTTAGGATCCCAATACCGATCAGTTATTTTTTACCATTCGCCCGAGCAAAAAAGCGTTGCGGAAGCCGTAAAACTGAAAGTGGATAAGTCAGAAAAATGGAAAAAACCTGTCGTTACGGAAATCATTCCTGCAATGCCCTTTTATCCAGCAGAAAATTATCATCAAAAATACCTTCAAAAAAACCCGGGCGGCTATACGTGCCACTTCGTAAGAGATTATGAGTTCTAGTCGATACATCGATGCGCACTGCCATTTGGCCGATCCTGCATTCCGGAGTGATTTAGAAGCTATTTTAAATCGCTCAGAAAAAGCGGGAGTGGTCGAATGGGTTCAGGGGGGAATCGGGCCCGACGACTGGGAAACTCAAAAAAAAATAGCCAAGCTTCGACTCGGAAAAATTCACTTAGCTTTTGGAATCCATCCTTGGTGGCTCGCAAGTCACTCCGAGGGAGAAGTGATATCGGCTATCAAACAACTGGAAACAGAACTGCCCAATGCCCAGTTCTTAGGTGAATTGGGACTGGATTACTTGCCGAAGTACAAAGCAAAAGCGGAAATTCAAAAAGAAATATTTCGAGCTCAGCTTCTTTTAAATGAAATATTTAAAAAGCCACTGGTGCTTCATATTGTTCAGGCGCATTCAGATGCGCTGGCTATTTTAAAGGAGTCTTCTAGCCGTTCCGGATTAGTTCATGCTTTTTCCGAAGGAAAAGACGTCTTAAGGAAGTATTTGGATTTAGGATTCTTAATTTCAGTGGGGGAAGCTGTGACCCGAAAAGGGTTTCAGAAATTAAAAGACGCTTTGCCATTCATCCCCGCAGATCGTTTGGTTGTGGAAACCGATGCCTGTGAGGGGCGGAATGAGCCAGAGACTCTCATTTCTATTGCCCAAGCTATTTCCCAAATCCGAAAAGACTTGAGTGTTGAAGCCATTTTAGAGGTCAGTAGCCGTAATTTACGTCCTCTTTTGGGATCTCCAACAAATGAGTGAGATCCACCGCGCCACAGTCCTCTTTTGAGAAGCAGGCGCTGAAATCATAAAAATCCCCGGCTCACGGTGGAGGCCTTCGCTC
>JBJSXY010000333.1:0-2916 GCA_046086625.1 Pseudomonadota bacterium
ATCTCAACGGCTGATTCGAAAAAAAGATGGCAAGGGACGCATTCCTGCTTTGGAAATTCTGATAAATACTGTTCGAGTTAAGGAAATGATTCTAGATTCGAGCCTGACTCAAGATATTCGCAGGGCCATCGAAGAAGGGGAGCATGTCGGCATGCAGACCTTTGATCAAAGTTTGATGGAACTTCACAGAAAAGAATTAATCACCGAAGAAGAGGCACTTCTTCACTGCAGCAATATCCAAGACTTTCAATTGCGGCTAGAGGGCGTGGTACCGGGACAGTGGGAGCGAAAAGGTGAGGAAATTGCAAAAAGCCGGAAACAGCGAATTGCTGAGGCTATAAAAAATAAAGAAACCGAACACGAGAAAATCGAAGTAGACGATACCCAATCCAAAAAGGCCTCCTAGAGTTTCAAAATTTGTCAATTTCTGTATTCGCAGCTATCTTGTGCTAATGGCAGGAAAACCAGAATTCAAAAAAGAAGTGGCAAAGTCCGGGAAAGTGCAGCCTTATCCCTATCATTTTTCAAAAGATTTCGTGGAGCCCGATTGGAGGCGTTTACCGGGTTATAAGAACGTCACTAAAGAAGAGTGGGAAAGTGCTCTTTGGCAAAAGCGAAATTTAGTTAAAAGTACGAAACAGTTAAAAGAAGTTTTTGGGGATTTGATTTCCGATAGTCTTCTCTTAGATATTCAACGCGATCAGCAGGAAAGAGCTACAATGGCTCTGTTAGTCCCTCCTCAAATGATAAATACGATGAACGAACATGATTTGAAATCGGATCCTGTTCGTCGATATATGCTTCCGCTCTTTTCGGAGCGAGATCGTAAGTGGCCTAATCATCCAAAAGCAGGTCGTGATAGTCTCCACGAAGCTGAAATGTGGGTGGTTGAAGGATTAACCCACCGCTATCCCACGAAAGTGCTGGCGGAGCTTCTTTCTACTTGCCCACAATATTGTGGTCATTGCACGAGAATGGATTTAGTGGGTACGAGCGTCCCCCAAGTCCCCAAGAGAAAATTCGAACACGGTCAAAAAGATCGTCTAGAAGCCATTTTAGAGTATTTAGCAAAAACTCCATCGGTCCGAGATGTGGTTGTCTCTGGTGGAGATATTGCCAATTTACCCGCAGAAACCCTTGAAGGTTTTGTTTCTCGCTTATTAGATTTAGAAAATATTCGAGACATTCGTTTAGCGAGCAAAGGCTTAATGGGTGTTCCCCAGCATTTTCTTCAAGACGATATTTTACATGCGATGGATCGATTGGCTAAAAAAGCGGTCTCCCGAGGAGTGAATCTGGCGCTTCATACCCATGTTAATTCAGCCCAATCTGTAACCCCATTGGTAGCAAAAGCGGCCCGGAAATTGTTGGATATGGGATTTAGGGATGTAAGAAACCAGGGAGTTCTTTTGCGCGGTGTGAATGATTCTCAGAAAGCCCTTTTAGATTTGTGTTTTAGGCTCCAAGACCATGGCAATATTTTGCCTTATTATTTTTACATGTGTGACATGATTCCAAACTCTGAGCATTGGAGAATTTCTGTGGCTCAAGCTCAAAAACTCCAACACGATATCATGGGATATTTGCCTGGGTTTGCAACTCCAAGAATTGTTTGTGATGTCCCTTTTGTTGGGAAAAGATGGGTTCACCAAGTTCACTCTTATGATCGGCAAAAAGGTATTTCGCATTGGACTAAAAATTATTTAACTAGCATCGAGTGGGATAAACCAGAAGCTTTAAATCAACTCTACGATTACTATGATCCAATCGATACTCTTCCTGAGGAAGGCCAACTCTTCTGGGAAAAAGAAGCTGAAAAGAAAGCTTAAGTATCGCCGAAATGAATGCCCCGGTGGCGAGCACCTTCTAAAAAGAGCGAATCTGGATTTACGAATCTGTTTTTTCCTGCCCCTGTTTCAAGGGGAACTAACTCCACTGAGTCGTTTCGGTAAGCTACCATGGAGTCGTAGTGACCATCCATGAGGGCTTTAACTGCGGCAACACCAAAACGGCTTGCCAGAATTCTATCGAACCCAACAGGGGAGCCACCCCGGAGTAAATGTCCCAACACAATCGCTCGGCACTCTCGTCCCGTTAATTTTTCGAGTTCAGTAGCTACTGAATGTCCAATGCCACCTAATCGGGTGGGTTCAGGAGAGTCCTCGATGATTCTTTGAACGGTTACATCGCCACCAACCGGCTTTGCTCCTTCAGCAACCACCACAATGGAATATTTCTTTCTTGTATGGTGGGTATCTTTCAAAAAAGTCGCAACTTTCTCGAGCGAGAAGGAAATTTCGGGAATAAGAATAACGTCTGCATCGCCTCCAAGACCGGCAAAAAGAGCTATCCAACCGGCGTTTCGCCCCATTACCTCTACAACCATAACGCGATGATGGGACTCTGCCGTCGTGTGTAGTTTATCCAAAGCTTCGACTGCAGTGCTGACGGCCGTAAAGAAACCGATAGTTAGTTCTGTCCCATTGAGATCGTTATCGATCGTCTTTGGAATGCCCACCACTTTGAGTCCCTTTTTGGCAAATCCATGAGCCATGGTTTGGGTTCCATCTCCCCCGATTACGATCAAAGCATCTATTCCGGCTTTTTTAAAATGTTCCATACAGCGGTCGGAATGATCTTCGTAGATTTTTTTTCCATCTTTAGTGACTGGGACTCGAAAAGGAGTATCGACGTTCGAGGAACCTAGAATCGTTCCCCCTTTGGCAAAAATACCCGTTGTATTAGAGAGATCCAAGGGAACAAATTGATTTTCCAAAAGCCCTTTAAAGCCGTTAGGAATTCCAACCACTGAAATTCCATATTCCAAAATAGCAGTTTGGACCACAGCCCGAATAGCAGGGTTCAATCCAGGGCAATCACCACCACCGGTAACCAATGCAATTTTTTTAATCGAAT
>JBJSXY010000334.1:0-7314 GCA_046086625.1 Pseudomonadota bacterium
CTACGTCTTCATTATCATCGGAACGTTGAATGACCTCACCGCCACAAGAATCACACACTCCCTCTTTTTTGGGGGGAATATATTTGGCGTGGAAGGGCTGACCACATTGTTTACAAACTCTACGTCCAGTTAATCTTTCGATTAATATCGAATCCGGAATTTCGAATAAAACAGCTTGATTCACTTGAGTTGAGGGATTTCCATTTAGAGCTTCCGCTTGAGCTACTGTCCTTGGAAAGCCATCGAGAATAACGTGTTGATTCGATTTTAATTGTGCCAGAGTCTCGCGAATTAAACCAATCACAGTTGAATCGGGAACTAATTCCCCTTTGTCCATAAAAGTCTTTGCTTCTTTTCCGAGAGCGGTTCCGTCCTTGATGGCGCTACGAAGCATGTCGCCCGTCGACAGGTGAACAAATATGTTTTCTTGGCATAGCTTTTTGGCTTGAGTTCCTTTTCCGGAGCCAGGAGCTCCCAAAAAGACGGTTATACGCACGCTAACCTCTGCGTCCACGAAGCTTCGCATTTTTCATGAAGCCTTCGTAATCCCTAGTCAAAAGGAAAGTCTGGATTTGTGCCACTGTATCTAGAGCAACGCCTACTAAAATGAGGAGGGTAGTTCCTCCAAAGAAAAAGGAAACCTTAAACTTTGTGATGAGAAAATCAGGTAGTAAGCAAACTAAAGCTATGTAAAGAGCCCCGCCATAAGTGATTCGAGTGAGAACTTTATCGATATAGTCGCTGGTGTTTGTTCCGGGGCGAATTCCAGGCACATATCCACCATTTTTCTTCAAATTCTCTGCCACCTCTGAAGGATTGAAAACAACGGCTGTGTAAAAGAAACAAAAGAAAATGATTAAGCTAACAAACAGACAGTAATAGAGAATGCCGCCTCTACCCAAAGCACTTCGGAGTTGATCTGCAAATGCGCTCGGTGGAAGAAAGGTAATGATCGTTAGGGGGGCCATGAGCAAAGAGGAAGCAAAAATCGGAGGAATAACACCGCTTGTGTTTATTTTTAAGGGCAAATGAGTAGATTGTCCGCCATAAAGTCGGCGACCTACTTGGCGTTTAGCATATTGAATTGGGATGCGACGCTGACCTTGTTCAAGAAAAATAATAATTCCAATGACCCCAACCATGAGAGCTAAAATAATAACTAAAAGGAGAGGGGAGAGCTGCCCATCTTTAACCATTTGCCAAGTTTGTTGAGCTCCCACTGGAATTCCTGCAGCAATCCCAGAAAAAATAATTAATGAAGATCCGTTTCCGATTCCTCTTTCGGTGATTTGTTCACCCAACCACATGATAAAAGATGTTCCCGCAGCCAGAGTGATGACGGCTACGAATTTAAATTGAAACCCAGGCAATAGAACATAGCTCTGGCTCTCAGCACTCATCAAAGCAGTTGCCATTCCAAAGCCTTGGAACATTGCTAAAACAACCGTGGCGTACCTTGTGTATTGATTAATTTTCCTTCTTCCCAACTCGCCTTCTTTCGATAGTTGGCTCAAATAAGGCCAAACAACTGTGAGAAGTTGGAAGATAATCGATGCACTGATGTAGGGCATGATCCCTAAAGCGAAAATTGAAGCATTCTCGAGAGCCCGTCCGGAAAACATATTGAGCATTCCGAAGAGTGTATTTTGATTGTTCTGAAAGAATCGAGATAACGTGTCGGTATTAATCCCGGGAACTGGGATATGACAGCCCAATCGATAAACAGAAAGTAGCGCTAAAGTAAAAAATATGCGCCGACGGAGTTCGGGTATTTTGGTGAGACCTTCGACTGCTGCCACTGGATGCGTCTCCTTGTTGAATTAAGCTTTGTCCTGCTCGGCGGTTTTCGGGGCTTTGATTTCTTCCGCTTGCCCACCAGCAGAGTTTATTTTTTGAACTGCAGATTTAGAGAACTTATCAGCTTTAACCACCAGCTTTTTGGTTAAATTCCCTTCACCCAAAATTTTCAGTGCACTATCGTTTTTTCGAATGAGTCCTTTTTCGACTAGTTTTTGATGGTCAACGGTTGCACCCGATTCAAAATGACTGTCAAGGAGACCCACATTGACAACTTCAAACACAACTCGATTTGGACTTTTGAAGCCCCACTTGGGAAGACGTCGAGCCAAAGGAGTCTGACCCCCTTCAAAATTTCGTGGGCGGCCTTTTCCAGCTCGAGCTGTCTGGCCTTTACCCCCGCGACCTGCTGTTTTACCCCAGCCAGATCCCAAACCTCTAGCGACTCTATGGCGAGTTTTTCTGGCGCCTTCTTTAGCAACTAAATTTCCTAAATGTAAATCCATTTCCTGACTCATGATCCTCTACTCCTTCACTTCTGTTAGGCTCACCAAGTGAGGAACTTTATTTACCATGCCTCGGATTGATCCATGGTCGTTCAGCACACGTTTGTCCTGTAGTTTTCTGAGTCCCAAAGTACGAACAATAGTCCGCATCCATTGGGGACAACCAATCACGCTTCTTGTTAATTGAATTTGTATTTTCTTTGACATTTTTATTTACCCGACCTTAAGCCACTTGCCCTTCAGACATTCTTTCTCGAAGTACTTCTTCTGGTCGACGCATTCTTTTCAAACCATCCAAAGTAGCGCGAACTAAGTTGTGAGGGTTACTAGTCCCAAAACACTTGGTCAGAGCATTTTTAACGCCCGCCATTTCCAAAACGGATCGACAAGCTCCACCAGCAATAATTCCAGTTCCTTCGCTTGCGGGCATCAAAAGAACAGAAGCTGCTCCAAATTTTCCAATGACTTCATGAGGGAAGCTTCCTTGAAGAAGCGGTAAACGGATGATGTTTTTTCGAGCTGACTCCCCCGCTTTTCTAATGGCCTCGGGGACTTCTCGAGCTTTACCCAATCCGATTCCCACCAAGCCTTTGCTATCTCCCACGACTACAATGACGCTAAAGCTGAAACGACGGCCCCCTTTAACAACTTTGGCCACTCGATTGATGTAAACAATGCGTTCTGCTAATTCTACTTCGCTTAAATTGATTCTTTGGGAAGCCATTAGAATTTTAATCCTGCCTCTCTTGCGCCCTCTGCGAGAGCTTTGATTCGTCCGTGATAGGTAAATCCATTTCGATCAAAAAGAATTTTTTCAACTTTTGCACTCAGTGCTCGTTCCCCAATTAACTTTCCCAGAGTTTTTGCAGATTCTAAGTTTTTTTGGGATTTTGCACTTTCAAAAGCTTTTTCGCTTGTATTGGCTTGAGCAAGCGTAATTCCTTTGCTGTCGTCTACGAGCTGAGCATAAAGAAACTTATTGCTCCGATAAACAACCAAGCGTGCAATTTTGCCCTGCTGAAGTTTAATTTTTTTTCTAATTCTAACTTTCTTGCTTTGACGAATCACCATTCGAGGATTCGTATTTGTTCTAATTTTTGTGGCCATGATTACCTACCGCCTCCAGCTCCCGCAGCTTTACCTTGTTTCAAGGTTATTTTTTCTCCCAAATATCGAATGCCCTTACCTTTATAGGGTTCGGGTGGCCTTACTTTGCGTAAACGAGCAGCCGTAAAGCCCAATAATTCCTTATCAGCACCTTTGAGTGTAATCTTTGTATTAGCATCGACTTGAGCGCTAATTCCCGGGGGAAGTACAAATTCCACTGGATGAGAAAATCCCACTTGTACAGTCAATTTACTTCCTTGAGCCTGAGCTCTATACCCCACGCCTTGAAGCTCTAGTTCCTTTTTGTAGCCTTCAGTAACACCCACTACCATGTTTTGTATTAAGGTTCGGCTTAAGCCATGAAGCGCCTTTGCTTTGAAGTCTTTCGATACATTCGTAACATGTACTTCAGTCCCTTTCACTTCGACTTTAACAGTTGAAGGTAGGGTTTTTTTTAAGTTTCCGCCTTTTCCTTGCACTTCAACTATAGGCGCATTGAAAGAGACTTTGACTCCAGCCGGGACAACGATAGGTTTTTTTCCAACTCTAGACATAATTTTTTACCAAATAGTACAGATTACTTCGCCACCCACTTTATTTTCGCGAGCCATTTCATCTGACATGACTCCCTTTGAAGTGGACAGAACAGCCATTCCAATTCCCCCCATCACTTTTGGGGTCTTATCTGAACGAGTGTACACACGTCGAGAAGGACGGCTTACTCTGCGAACCCCGTGAATCATGGGTTGATTTTTGCCTACATACTTCAAATATAAACGCAGAATTCCTGCCGTATCCGTTTCGCTCTCGCGATACAGCTTATAGTTCTTAATGAATCCGTCTTTTTTCATTAAGTCCGCAATTGCAAGCTTCAACTGGCTAGGGGTTACATCCACCTTGCGCTGCTTCGCTTTGCTAGCGTTTCGAATTCGGGTTAAAAAATCTGCTATCGGATCAGTCATCATAATCAGTTACCAACTTGCTTTAATGACCCCTGGCAACATACCATTTAGGGCTAGTTTTCGAAAACACAAACGACACATGCTGAACTTTCTTATGAAAGCTCTGGGTCGTCCACAACGGGGACAACGATTATACTTTCTGGTTTTGAATTTCGGCTTTCTTCTAGCCTTCACCATCATTGCAGTCGTTGCCATAAATCTTTTTTGCTCCTTTTATTTCTTTCTGAAAGGAAGACCCATCTTTTCTAAAAGTTGGTATCCTTCTTTGTCAGTGTTAGCCGAGGTAACGAAAATAACATTCATTCCCCGAGCTTTTTCAACTTTTTCGACCATGATTTCTGGGAAAATAATCTGCTCTTTTATTCCAGTAGAATAGTTTCCGCTACCATCGAATCCGTTTGGAGACAGGCCCCGAAAGTCACGAACACGAGGCAAAGCCACGTTGGCGAATCGATCAAAAAACTCATACATTCGAGGACCACGTAAAGTTACCACCGCACCTAAAGGCATTCCCGCTCGCAGCTTGAAAGCAGCAATCGCCTTTTTTGCGCGAGTCAGCTTGGGTTTTTGCCCAGTAATCATCGCAAGTTCTTCCATCGCTTTTTCCATGATCTTCATATCAGCGGTGGCTTCTTTAATGCACATAGAAACTACAACCTTCTGTAGTTTAGGCACTTGCATGGGATTTTTGTACTGGAACTCTTTCATGAGCTCCGGAACAACTGTCTTGCGAAAGCGTTCCAACATTCTGGGGGTGTACGATGTACTACTCATAATTATAAAACCTCTGGAGCTAATGAGATGATCTTCATAAAACCATCTTTAGAAGGCTTACGAATCTCTCTCGCAACGGGTCCGAAAATACGGGTTCCAATAGGTTCCAAGTTATTATTTAAAAGAACCGCTGCATTATCATCAAAACGCACAAAAGAGCCATCTGTTCTACGAATTTCTCTCTTGGTTCGAACAATCACAGCCTTCATGACAGCACCCTTTTTAACTTTGGAGGTAGGAAGAGCTTCCTTAATCGTGACCACAATCACATCTCCAATGCCGGCATAACGTCGTCGGCTGCCGCCCAAGACTTTAAAGCACATGACTTTCTTGGCGCCAGAATTATCTGCGACATTTAAGTAACTTTCACTTTGGATCATTGCTCAACTCTCTTTTCCACTACGTTCAAAAGCGTGAATTGCTTGTGACGAGAAAGAGGGCGAGTTGCCACGGCGGTAACCACATCGCCTACTTTGGACTCGTTTTTCTCATCATGAATAAAAATCTTTGAGCTTCGAAGAACGTTCTTGTGATAGAGCGAATGACGAAGAGTTCTTTTGATTTCAATCACACGAGTTTTGTTCATTTTGTCGCTAACAACAACGCCTCGAATTTCTTGGCGACTTTTCGTTTGTGTGGTTTCGCTCGTCATACTGCTTCACTTCCTTTACTGGCTTTCTTAGTTTTTGCTTTTTTAACCGGTTTATCCTCTACTGGCTTTTTAGCAACAACTTCCACGCCTCTTAGCTTTTCAGAAAGCACTGTTTGCGCACGGGCAACATCATGCTTAATCTTTTTAAATAAGCTTGTATCGCGTTCTTCTGAGGACTGAACCTTGAAGCGTGCTCGTACCAAATCTTCTTTAAACTGTTTCACACGGCCTTTCAGTTCTTCAACTGAAAGCTGTCTTAATTCTTGTGCTTCCATTACAAATGCGCTCCTCGTTCCACAATGCGTGTCTTCACAGGAAGTTTGTGAGAAGCCAACGTTAAGGCAACATGCGCTGTGGCTCTATCAACCCCTTCCATTTCAAACAAAATACGACCCGGTTTAATAACTGCTACCCAATATTCAGGAGCTCCTTTACCGCCCCCTTGTCGAACTTCCGCTGGCTTTCGGGTTACTGGTTTATCCGGAAAAATCCGGATGAACATTTTTCCAACTTTTTTAGCATGGCGAGTAATCGTCACACGGCAAGCTTCAATTTGTCGGGCCGTTACCCGGCCACATTCAGTGGCTTGCAAACCGAATTCACCAAAATTCAAATCTGAACCGCGATAGGCTTTGCCCATCATACGGCCTTTTTGCATTTTTCTATATTTAACTCGTTTAGGACTCAGCATGATTAACCTTCTACAGCTTCTCTCGTGGGTTCAATTCTTCTGCGTCGGAGCAAGTCTCCTTTGTAAACCCAAACCTTTACACCAATTTGGCCGTAAGTGGTTAGGGCTTCCGCAAAACCAAAATCGATATCGGCTCGCAGGGTATGCAGAGGAACGCTGCCTTCGGCATAGCGTTCTACTCGAGCAATTTCAGCTCCACCCAATCGGCCAGAGCACTGTATTTTGATTCCCTGAACACCAAACTTAAATGCTTGGCTCATGGCTTTTTTCATGGCTCGTCGGAATGCCACACGTTTGATTAGCTGATCAGCAATGCTCTCAGCAATCAGCTGAGCATCTGCTTCTGCTTTTCGAACTTCCATGATGTTGATAAAAATTTCAGACTTGGAGAGCTTCTGAGTCTCAGCTCTGAGTTGATCAATGCCAGTTCCCTTTTTTCCAATCACGATACCGGGTCGTGCCGTTAGAATGTTGCATTTGATTTTTCCTGCAACACGCTCAATATCAATTCGAGAAACACCAGCATGCTTCACTTTATTCTTGAGGAAGTCTCGAATCTTTAAATCCTCATGAAGAAAAGTTGCATAATCTTTCCCTGCGTACCAACGAGAAACCCATGTCTTGTTGACGCCTAATCGAAACCCAATTGGATGTGTTTTTTGACCCACTTTATTTAGCCTCGTCCAAAATCATTGTTACATGACACATTCTTTTCAAAACTGGCGTTGCTCGTCCTTGAGAACGAGGAATAAACCTCTTAAGCATCGGTCCAGTGTCTACTAAGATGTTTTTAATAAAAAGATTATCTACATCAATTCCACCTTT
>JBJSXY010000335.1:0-2420 GCA_046086625.1 Pseudomonadota bacterium
TCTTCCCGTTTCGCCAAAAAGAACAAAAAACTTCCATGGCTCTGGGGGCATCGAAATCGTAATTGCCCCAAATGCTGGGGCCTGTTTTGGCGTCGTCCGTGCCATTAAATTGGGACATCAAGCTGCCAAACGTTCTTCTGAGGAAGCTGTTCAAGCCTTTGGGCCCCTCGTGCACAATCCGAAAAGTATTCAAGATCTTGAATCAAAAGGAGTAGAAATCGTGGAAGATCCCGACGATATCCGTTCAGGGACGGTCATTCTACGTTCTCATGGAGTGAAACAGGAAATAGAAGCTGAATTTAAACGAAGAGGGGTTAAAGTCGTCGATGCAACTTGTCCTTTGGTAAAGAAACCCCAACGAATTGCTTCGAGTCTTGGACAAAAAGGATACTTTTTGATTCTCGTTGGTAATGCCGATCACCCCGAAGTAAAAGGCGTATTAAGTTACTTTGCCAAACCCAATTACTTAGTGACTTACAACCCAAAAGATTTGGATCGCATTCCTTTTAATACCAAAGTAGGAATTTTGGCTCAGACCACAATTGAATTTAAGGTTTTAGATGAAATTGAAAAAGCAGCTCGAGCGCGCTTTAAGGAAGTGGTTCTTTATAACACCATTTGTGATGCGACTTCTATCCGGCAAGAAGAAGCAACCATTCTTGCTCAGGAAGCGGATGTCATGATTGTTGTGGGGGGTAAAAACTCCAGCAACACCACAAAACTCGTAAAAATTTGTAAAAGTTATCAACCTTCTACTTTTTGGATTGAAGAAAAAACGGAAATCGATCCCACTTGGCTTCAACAAAAACGTAAAATTGGAATAACGGGTGGGGCCTCAACCCCCCAGGAATACGTCGATGAAGTAGGGGATTACATCGCTAGACTGATTGAGTCAGAAATTGACATGGTGATTCCTGCTTCAAATCTAACGCCTATCGAAGAAGCTTACGGCACCGACTAATTTCCCTCTTTATAAACTCAGATCTTGGGACGATAGTATAGTTATGAACACTTTTATTCTTCTCTCACTTATTTGGGCTTTGAATCTTCACTGCAATCATGCTTTCTCAACCGATCAAATAAATATGGTCTCAGCTGAATTGACTAAGACAAAGGGCGATTTCCAATCAACTTACAATCAAATTAAAAAAGCTTTGAGAGATATTGAGCAAGAGCAATCCAAAGCGGTTCGAGAGTCAAAGGCCCAATCTCTTAAAGATCAAGAAGGTATCAAAGCTTTTAATACGTACGACATTCTTATCTCTTCTCGATATGTAGATAAAGATGGCAAATATACCAGCTCTTTAGAGGTCTCTTCAAAAGACCATGAAAACCTCAATGAACTCTTTCAACTCTATTTGAGAACGAATCCCTTGGCTGGCCGTCTAAGTGCAGGTCACGCACGTCGCTACATCTCTTGGGCAGTCGATCGTTTGAAAGAGCTCTACAAATATAATTCTGACCCAACTGAGAAAAACAATCCTGACTTAGAAATATTAGCTCGATTGAAAGTTGAAAATGAAAGTCGGCTTGGAACCATCATGGAATTAGCACAGCGGTTGGGGGTAAAGCTTGAGGAAGCCTCGGCTTTGGCTGAAATGGGCAAAGATCCCAATCAAGCCCCAGACCGAGTCCCTGCGTCTACTAAACCCCGTTAAGAAAGTTGACTGTCGGAATACGATCACCCGTCTGCCTATAACTGTCACTCCGCTCGCTTTTTCCCCTCAAACCTTTTGGCCTTCTCCTTGAATAATAGTTCCCATTGAGGAAGATTTGAGTTGAGGCAGTCTATTTTTATTACTTTGGTCTTTTTGTTTTCGAGTGAGGCATTCTGCCTGACTTCCGCTAAACACTCTTGTCGCATTCAGCTTAAATTAGAAAAATTAAACGGGGAAAATCAGGAATTGGAGTTTTCCTCAGCAATGAAAACGAAAGAAGCTTGTCAAACTCTAGCTAAAATACACCAAAAGAACTTTGATCCCCAAAAATTGAGGACAAAGCGAGTTACTTATTTCTGGAAAAAAATCACACGGAAAGTTCCCATGCTGGCTAAGGCCCCCATTAAAAAATCAAAACGGGGTCTACTGAAACGCTAAGTGTTTTTTTCCTTCTTCAAGGTAAGACAAAAGCTGACGTCGTTTTTCTATCCATGGATCCTGCCAAGGTAACCCATCCTCCAAAAGCCCCTCACAGAGATTAAGCATTCCTTTTATATCGGCTAAATCTACAAACTCGGGAGCGGGTCCTTCGGGCCTCCGACAATCAGGTCCGCCCTCAAACCCCTGATTGTGGTAATTTCCCAAAGGGATTGAGATACCAATGGCCGGTATCTGATTGGCCACCGCTACTGTGGCTTCACAAGTTCCCCCATCCATCACTCGTCTTTGAAAGTTTTTTTTCAGTTTTTCGAAATGTGATTT
>JBJSXY010000336.1:0-5771 GCA_046086625.1 Pseudomonadota bacterium
GAAAATTTTCAAAAACCTTTAAGAATGCGTCCCGTGGCTAAAAAACTGATAAAACAGAAAAAATCGCTTCCAAAAGACCTCTCGGTCGGAAAGTTGAGCCAAGCCCTCAAGGGTAAAAAGATTGCTCTAGCTATTTCAGGAGGAATTGGAGCTACTGAAGCAGTTAAAATTGCTCGAGAAATTAGACGTCATGGAGCGTATGTTAAAGCCTTTGTAAGCCCCCAAGCCCGAAAGTTTATTACTCCTTTGAGTGTTGAATGGGCCACGTTGGAAAAGCCGGTCTTAAAGGCTGGGCCGCAAGTTGAATATTTAGAGGTTTTTGATGCTGTTCTCGTGTGTCCTGCAACACTCCACACTTTGGCAAAGAGCGCCCTAGGACTTGCTCAAAATGTGGTGGATTTGGTGATTGCTAATCAATTGGGGGCACTGGGCAATGTTTTAATGGTGCCTGCCATGAATCAGCAGCTCTGGGATCATCCGAGCTTAAAGGGTCACTTAGAAAAATTAAAATCGTGGGGGGCAAAGTTGTACCCATCCCATAAAGAAGAAGATCGAATCAAAGTCCCAGAAGCCAAAATATTGGTTCAGTGGCTAATAGAGGAGCTGAGGTAAAAATAAAATGGAAACACAGATTGAGATTAGCAGGATGGGTTTAGAGGGCCAAGGCGTTGGGTACGACTCCGATGGGAATATCTACTTTGTCCCTGGGGCTTTGGTGGGCGACAAAGTAAGGGTGAAAACTCGCGAAGAAAAAAAGAAGTATCGAGATGCTGAAATTATCGAAGTGGTCGAGCCCTCTGGAAAGAGAATTGATTCGGTCTGCCAGTATTTTCAAAAGTGTGGCGGTTGTGATTGGCTTCAATGGGATTATCAAGCTCAGCTTTCTGCTAAAGAGGAAATTGTAAAACACATTTTGGAAAGAGGAGAATTGCGACCGGTCGAGTTACTGCCCATTACCAAAGCGGAACAAAATCTTTTTTACCGGAATCGTATTCAAGTAAGGCAGCAGGGACAAACCGTAGGGTTTTTTAAAAAGAAAACTCACGAACTAGTGGATATCACGGAATGTAAAGTAGCCGCTCCGGAGATAAATGACGAAATCAAAAAAATTCGATCAGAAATCCCTGCGGATTCCTCCGAAGTTACCAAAATTGAATTGTATCTTGGCAAAGATAGAAAAGTGCATCGATTTGATAATGTAGCTCATAGCTTTTCTGGATTTGCTCAGATTCATTCTGGACAAAATGACGTTTTAAAAAATCGAGTGGCGCAGATTATAAAAGAAAAAAGAGCTCGAAAAGTTTTAGAGCTTTATTGTGGTGATGGGAATTTAACGTACGCTTATTTGCCGTTCGTGGAAAAAGTGTGGGGAATAGACGCGTCAAAAAGCGCGATTGATTCTGCTCGGATCCAGCGAACAGAGGAGCACGGTTCTAAAGCCGTGTTCTTTACAGAAAAAGTGGATTTCCATCTCTTAAGAAGATTGCCGCAAGAGATACGTGATTATGATACACTTGTCTTAGATCCACCGAGACAAGGCATGTTAGAGTGCCTCCCTCGGTTTTTACATAACCAACTAAAAAACATCATTTACATTTCATGTTCACCCGTGACTTTCACCCAGGATGTACAATGTTTAAAAAAGGAATTTATTCTTCAAACAGTAGAGCCAATAGATATGTTTCCCCAGACAAAACATGTCGAACTTATCGCTACCTGGGTACGGCGCTAGTTCTCATAGCTCTAGTTTTTCAAACGGTCTGTCTGGCTGAGCCCTCTGCTGGCGATGTGAGTTCTACCCGTCGTGAAACCGAACTTAGAAAAGATCCCTATCCGGATTCTGATAGTTTAGGAATCCTTCCCGCAAAAAGTATTGTCACATTTACGGGAGAGGAAAAAGGAAAGTATGTTCAAGTTGAAGTTGAATTGGAGGAGGGAAGCGTTCTGGGGTGGATTGAATCCAAATCACTGGCTAGGAAAGAGACCAAAGAAGACGAAGAAGCCGATGAACGAGAAAAAAATGTAATCAATGTTAGAAAAAGCAAAAGAAAACGGCGGTCTATTCCGGTTCCTGGCGATGAGGGGATTTTATTAGGACGGACCCCAACGTTTAGTTACGGGTTCTTTGGCGGTGGTCAACTCGATCTTTTGGCAGTGGAGGGCGCGCAGGATTCTTTGCTTGGCTATGGTTTTACCGGAGGAGCCACTCTCTCTTTCGTTTTAGATCCCACCTTTCGAATCAGAACTGAAGTTGACTATGCTGTCCATTCGGCCATGAATTCAAGCAGTAAACTTTTAAGCTTTGGTTTTGTCGATTTGTCTGCCACTGGCGAAATTCCTTTAGGTTCCCAATTCTACGTTTTGGGGGGCCTACAATATTCTTTAGGAATTGGCTTGGATAATAGTGATAACGTAGCTTCTCCCACTATTTTGACGGCTGCTGGCGATGTCTCTGGCCTTTGGGGACTTGCGGGTCTCGGATACAAATTTTCTATTGGTGAATCGAGCAGTTTATCTATTCGAGCCCGTTATGCTGGAGCCTTTATGTCGTCGCCGGTTGGATTTCACACAGTAGGGCTTCAAGCCGTTTGGGAAATAGAAGGTTAAAATTACGGCTTTCCAAAATGCTTTTCAAAAAAGAAAACCATCATTCTAGCTTGTTCCAGAATATTCCTTAATTTTGTGTTTCCATGCCCTTCATCCGGAAAGATTTTAACTTCTACCGGAACGTTCTTGTCGCGAAGCACTTGAACCAGTTGTTCTGTTTCTTGTACCGGAACTCGGGGATCATTGGCTCCGTGAAATATGAGAAGTGGAGTCTTAATTTTATTTAGATACGACATAGGTGAAACCAATTTCAAAAACTCTTCATCGCTCAGGGGACCATACTCCACTTCTCTGAGTGCTCGACGATATGGTTTCGTGTTTTTGAGAAAAGTAACAAAGTCCGTGATTCCTACCGATTCAGAGGCCGCCGAAAACAAATCTCCTCCTTCTTGTATACTTCGAAGCACAACAAACCCGCCGTAGCTTCCTCCAAAAATTCCTAATTTGTCGGGAAGAGTATATCCGTTCTTAATTAGCCATTTGGCGCCTTCTAATACATCCTTAATGCTATCCATGCGCTTCTTGTAATCATCGAGTCCCACATACACTTTACCGTAGCCGGAGCTTCCTCGAATATTGGGAGCAAAAACTCCAAAGCCTCGCTGGAGAAAATACTGAAAAATCTTGCTAAACGTGGGTCGATACTGAGCTTCAGGCCCACCATGACTATAAATAACAAATGGAACTGGGCGTTTTTGTGAAATAAATTCTTTGGGCAAAAACAGGAAGGCTGGAATTTCGAGTCCATCAAAGGAGGGGTATCTAATTAACTGTGTGTCGGAGAAGCATTTGGAGCTTATGAGTCCTTTATTAGGCTGGGTCCAAGCAATCTTCTTTCCAGACTTCCATTGCCAAATAGAGGAAGAGTTTGTGGCCGAAGTTTGGCTGTAAAAAAACTCTAGGTTTTGAGTGGGTTTGGAGAAACTAGGAGAAGCGAAAATCATGGTTTTTTCTTGTGGCACCAGGAAAGGTTTGTGGAAGAGGCCTGAGGGTAAAACCTCCGTTCCTGAAAGAACTCCATACCCGTCAAGATTAGTGACATAGATTAAGTGCCGTCGATTTTTATCTAATTGTATTTCTTCGACTTCCCCTTTTTCTCGAGTCAATGCTTGGGGTTGACTCGATTCCTCAAGAGACATCAGCATTAATTTAGCTCTATCCAATTGATAGTCGGATAAAAAATAAATAGATTTTGAGGTGGCGGTGAAATGACCCATGCGATTGGAATTTTTTCCAAGTCCCATAGTTAAATTCGTAAGTTTCGATGTTTTTTGGTTGTAAACCAAAACATCACTGTCAATGATAGAGCGATACTGGTGAAGAGCAATAAGTGTTCCGTCTGAAGAAACATCTGTAATTTGATTAAGCCCCGAAAGCTCTGCTAGCAAAGTTTCTTTTCGGCTAGTCATCTCCTTTTTGTAGAGGTCAAAATCCACTCCATTTCGTCGATTGGAAGTGAAGACAACCCAGTCTTCATTGGGACTCCAGAAATAACTTTCAATTCTTTCGGAATCGCTTCCAATGAGGTGCTCTACTTGTCGTGTTTTGAGCTTTAGAAGAAAAATCTGATACTGTTCATTCCCCCCCATTTGTGTAGAAAAGAGAATCTGTTTTTCTTGGGGACTTAATTGAAAGTTAACAACTCCTTCAGAAAAAAAGCTGATCTGATTGGGCCACTGATTGGGTTGAGCTAAGTAAAAGACTTGAGGTGTTTCTCTTAAATCAGAAAGAAAATAAACTCCCCCTAAAGAATCAGCCTGTGGCTGAGAAGTGGAAGTCATCTGAACGTAGGTTTCGATAGAATGTTGGACTTCACACGGGCCCAGGTTTTCCATTTTTTTTGCAGAACCTGCCTGTTTGTTACTTTGGGCCACTGGGCTTTTGGGAAGGGTTGGAACATTGGCTTGGTCTACAAGAGATTCTTTGAGCAGAGTCTTTTCTTTGGGTTTTGTTCCCGAGCCATGACGAACCCCGTCCTCTGCCTTTGTTCCTTCCAACGCGAACACGAACATCAACGCAAGCGATAAAGTCCTGTATTTATTAAATAAAATAATCATAGGGTTGCCCTTGGTGAATTTGAACTTAATATTATACGATAGTGCCAAAGAAAGTTCACAAATCATGGATAAAGATCTTTACGAAATTTTAGGAATAAAAAAAGAAGCAACTGAAAGCGAAATTAGAAAAGCTTATTTGAAGCTTGCTAAGAAATATCATCCCGACGTGAATCCGGGAGATAAAGTGGCCGAGCAAAAATTTAAAGAAATCAATTTAGCTTATGAGGTTCTGAAGGATGAGAAAAAAAGAACCCAGTATGATCAGATGAGGGCCATGGGCACTAATCCCTTTGCTCGTGCTCGAGCGGGTGCAGGAGCAGGAGCAGGTGGATATGCCCCGGGTCCTGAAGGCTTTGATCAGTTTGGATTGGGAGATTTGTTTGAAGAAATTTTTGGTTCTGGAGGATTTAGGAAATCTTACTACCCAACTAAGGGCCACGATCGAGAAAGTACCTTGCAGATTTCTTTTATGGAAGCAGTAAAAGGAGGTGAGCGATTAGTACAGTTCTCCGACGGAAAACGTCTCACCGTCAAGATTCCCTCCGGAGTTGACGACGGCATGAAAATAAAACTAAGTGGGCAGGGAGATCCTGGGATCTCTGGCGGGCCAGCAGGCGACTTAATACTCATTCTTCGTGTAGCGGAACATCCCTTTTTTAAGAGGGAAGGACATCATATCATCTTGAAGCTTCCTGTTACTTTTTCTGAAGCCGTCAAAGGATCCGAAATTGAAGTTCCCACTATCGACGGCATGGTCCATTTAAAAATTCCTTCTGGGATATCAAGTGGACAGCGACTAAAACTTTCCGGAAAAGGAATAGTTTCAACCAAATCAGGCCAACGTGGTGATCAATACGTGGAAGTTCTTATCAAAATGCCCAAGGAACTATCTGAAGATTACAAAAAGGCTGCCGATCTCGTGGAAAAGACCCGTTTTAATCCCAGGGAAGGATTTACGCTTTAGAATAAAGTTCTAAAATCCCTTTAATGGTTTTTGGAGCGCATCCTTCAAATCGATTATTCACCAAAATAAAAGATTTCTTGTTCTGCGTTAGGCAGTTTCGAATGAGATCTACTGTTGCTTTTCTAATTGGGATGAGCTCCAAG
>JBJSXY010000337.1:0-2645 GCA_046086625.1 Pseudomonadota bacterium
AACATCACATTTCCCTTCGCTAGATCTTTTAATCCATAAATTTTATTTTCGTCTGTGATTCCCATCTGCTTTGCTCGTTTTTTTTCATCTTCACTTCGAAATTTAAGCACCCCTTGCATGTCTCCGCCCAAACACCTTAGAGCAGCCGCTGCAATGACTCCTTCAGGAGCTCCGCCAACCCCCATGAGCATATCGATCCCAGTTTCTTCACGGACTGTCGCAATAGCTGCTGACACGTCCCCATCTCCAATCAAGCGAATACGCGCTCCGCATTCTCTTACTTCGTTGATTAAATCTTGGTGTCGGGGCCTGTCTAGAATGATCACCATCATATCCTCTACCGATTTATCCATCGCTTTGGCCACTTCTTTGAGATTCCAGCTAGGGGATTTGGTAATATCAATGACCCCTTTTGCTTGAGGGCCGACTGCAATTTTGTCCATATAAGTATCAGGAGCATGCAACAAGCAGCCAGGTTCTCCCGCGGCGATAACAGACAGAGCCTCGCTTCTGCCCAATGCCGTTATCGTTGTCCCTTCAAGAGGATCGCAAGCAATCTCAATCTTCGGCCCTTCTCCAGCCCCTACTTTTTCTCCAATAAATAGCATCGGTGCTTCATCTCGTTCTCCCTCACCGATCACAATCGTTCCATCAAACCGAATAGAATCAAATGCCTTTCGCATTGACTCAACAGCAGCAGCATCTGCCGACTTCTCTTTTCCTCTTCCAATCCAACGCCCCACCGATAAAGCCGCCGCCTCTGTTACCCGCACAAATTCAAGAGCTAGATTTCTATCCATAAAACCCTCAAGTAAAAATGATATTCATATCAAACCGTTTCGCATTTTGCTAGACGCGTCGTACGGAACTGAGTGACACGAAGAGCGAAACTGACTAGTGTTCTGACATGCTTAAAACCAAAAAGTCTGAAGAAGAGCTCCTAGAGCTCTTTCGGACGCGGCAAAATGATCGCAAAAAGCTTCGGACAAAAAAGACCAACTCCAGGGTTAGAAAACCAGAAAAAGCTTCCGATCTTCTCAAACAGTTTTTTAAGGATGAGCCTGATGCTTTAAAAAAGATGCACGAAAGCCGAGCCCTGGAATCATGGCGTCGCTATGTTGGAAAAGAAGCTGAGCAAGTGTCGAAGGCTGTTAGGATTAAAGAGGGAGAATTGCTCGTCGTGGTATCGGATCCTCTGTGGCTGCATCAGCTTTTATTACTGAAGAATCAAATCTTAAATTGCTATAGAAAAGATTTTCCCCAATTAAGACTGAAACAGATTTTTTTCAAACGAGGCGAATTGTCTTAAGTTAACCAGTACTGCCAAACCCGCCCGCTCCTCGCTCGGTTTTACTCAAGTCTTCAACACTCGACCACTGAATTTGTTCTGCTTTTTGAATGACGAGCTGGGCAATTCTATCGCCATGCTGAATCCGAACGGACTCAGCTCCTAAATTAATCATGAGAACCATTACTTCGCCTCGATAATCGCAATCAATCGTTCCAGGCGAATTGACTACTGTAAGCCCCTGTTTGATCGATAATCCACTTCTGGGTCTCACTTGAATTTCGAATCCTTCGGGGATGCCAAAAGCTAATCCGGTCGGAACTGCTACTCGCTGGGCCGGTTTTATTTCTAAGGCTTCTGGTAAGCAGGCTTTTACGTCGCAACCTGCACTTCCAGAAGTCATGTAATTTGGAATTTCTGCATTTGGGTTTAGTTTTTTTACTTGAACAGGGATCATTGAAACACCGATAGTTTTTTTAGTTTAGGTTTATTTTTTGAAAGAACCACCAAAGATTCCTTTTCTGGCGAAAACAATTCTTTTGCAGCTTGTCTGAGTTCTTCTTGAGTGACTGAATCGATCGATGCCAGGACTTCTTCTACTGGGACTGCTCTTCCAAAGAGAATTTCATTTCGAGCCAACGCTTCTTGTCTTGCTTCCATTTGATCGGCTGATAAAAGGATCATTCCTTTGAGCTGCCCCTTTACTCGATCTAGCTCCTCCATGGACAAATCATTTTCTCTTAATTTTTCGAATTCAGAAGTCAAAATTTCCAATGATTTCCCCAAAGAACGAGAGCTCATTCCCGCATAAATGGTGAAGATACCCGTTTCCGTGAAAGGTAAAAAATCACAATCCACTGAATAGGCCAAAGCTGCTTTCTCTCTGATTTCTTGAAAAAGTCTGCTTCCCATCCCTCCACCCAAAACGAAACTGAGCAATAAATAAGCATAGCGCTTTGGATCTCGAACCCCCACCCCTTCAAACCCAACTAAACAGTGCAATTGATCACTCGTGTTCTTTTGAAACCAATGTCTTTGATGGTAGCGAACTGGCTGTCTTTTCAAATTTAATTTCTGCTGGGGCTTATTAAATCGAAAATAATGTTCACACCGTTCTCTCAAAGGCTCAAATTCAATTCCCCCGGCAACAGCTACAACGATGTTTGTGGGCTGATAATGATCTTCAAAAAAACGCTCTACCATCGACCGGGACAAGCTTTGAATAGTTTTTCGGGATCCGATAATAGGCTGCCCTAAGCTTTCTGCTTTCCACACTTGGCGAAACAAGGAATCGTAAATGGCGTCTTCAGGAGATTCCTCCACCATTGATAATTCTTGCAAGAGAACTTTTCTTTCT
>JBJSXY010000338.1:0-3475 GCA_046086625.1 Pseudomonadota bacterium
TTTTCGCAAGCTTACCCAGTCAGTTTGATCTAAGAAATGTTGAAGGAAAAAACTTTGTCTCTCGAGTCAAAAAACAAAGTGGGGGAACTTGTTGGACTCATTCCACGATGGCTGCCCTTGAAAGCAACCTCCTTCTCAGCGGTGAGTGGGGTCACCACGAGGGAAATGAAGAAACCGATTTGGCAGAGTATCATTTAGATTGGTGGAATGGATTTAATCGATATTACAATCCAGATTCCTCAAGCAATGGCCTAACTGTTCACCAAGGGGGAGACTATCGAGTGGCTAGCGCTTATTTAGCCCGAGGTGGAGCTGTTCGAAACAAAGATGGGCAAAGTTACTCCAATGCCCCCGCTCAATTTTCTGAGACCTATCGACAATATTACGTAAGAGATATTGAATGGTTTGATGCTGGGAAAAATCTCGAAAACTTGGGCGCTATTAAATTAGCCCTAATGGAACATGGGGCCATGGGAACAGCACTGGCATGGTCCAACGCTTATTACAGTTCTTCCTCCAATTCCTTTTATCAATCTCCCTCAAGTTCAGCCGATGCGAATCATGCAGTGGCTATTGTTGGATGGGATGACAATAAGAAAACAGGAGCCAAAAATCCCGGAGCTTGGCTTATTAAAAACAGCTGGGGTTCTAGTTGGGGAGAGGATGGCTACTTCTGGATTTCCTATTACGACAAAGTAGCAGGACATCATCAAGAAATGGGAGCAGTGTCTTTTCAAAATGTAGAGCGACTCAAATATCGTCAAATTTATAGTTATGATGTTCATGGGTGGCGAGATACCAAAACCGATGCACCCTCTGCTTTCAATGCGTTCACAGCTCGAGGCATTTCAGGGGCCCAAGAAACTCTGAGTGCGGTTAGTTTCTACACGACTGAAGATGCAACGGAGTATGCTGTCGATGTGTATGGTTCCTTTGAAAACGGCGAACTAAAAAATATCTTGAGTCGAAGCCTAGGAGTCCAGGAGCGGAAGGGCTTTCATACGGTTGATTTAGATGTTCCAGTGAGTTTGGATCCAGGACAGAATTTTTATGTTGCTGTTAAACTTTCTCGCGGTGGGCATGCTTACGATAAAACCTCGAATGTGCCTGTTCTTTTAGGAAGTAGCGCCCGAGTCACTGTAAAATCAAAAGCGAGCCGCGGAGAGAGCTACTACTGGAAGGATGGAGCTTGGGTCGATCTTAATACTTTTAATGATTCAGCTAATTTCTGTATCAAGGCGCTGACTCATTAAACTCACCAAAACAATAAGGAAGCGCTTCATAAGAAGTATGGCTTAAGTGGCAGACTCGAAACTGCTTACCTTTTTCGAGTGAACCTAAGTGATGTTCTAGCCCCAAAGCTGCAGCTGCATTAAAAGTGATGGCAGCAATCGCTTCGGGCACTGTCATTTTCATTTGGGAACAAGCAATGGTGGTCATGAGTGGTAAATTCCGACTCGGACAAGTACCAGGATTAAAATCAGTGGAAATAGCAATTCTTGCTCCTGCGTCTAGCAACTTTCTTGCCGGAGCATACGAAGTGCCCGTGAATAAGGAAGCCCCCGGGCAGAGAACCCCTACTGTTTTTGAATTTGCCAAAGTCTGGATATTCTTTTCAGAGATTTGTTCTAAATGATCAATGCTCGTGGCTTCTAGCTCTACTCCTAGCCCCACTCCCCCTAAATCAGTGAATTGGTCCGCGTGAAGTTTTAATTTAAAGCCCGCAGCCAAAGCTGCTTCCAACATTTTTTTTGTTTGGGCCAAATTAAAAAAACCATCTTCGATAAAAGCATCAAAGAAAGTAGCTAGTTTTAAACGAGTAACTTCGGGTATCCATTCTCGACAAATAGCCTCGACATAATCATCTGTCCTTCCTTTAAATTCAGGAGGAGTCATGTGTGCTGGCAAAAATGTCGCGACCAAATTCATTCCTGAATGATCTTGAAGCGCTCTTACAGCTTCTAACATCCGACATTCGCTCTCGAGAGTCAGTCCATACCCACTTTTAATTTCAAGGGTGCCCACTCCAAATCTTTGAAACCGCTCAAGCTCTGCTTGAGCACTCAAGACCATACTAGCTAGAGGTGTTTCTCGAGTGGATTTAAGAGTAGTGAGAATCCCTCCCCCCTCTTGAGCAATTTGCTGATACGTTTTCCCTTGGGCTCGAAGAGCATAATCATGCGTGCGATCGCCTGCATGAATTAAGTGAGTATGACATTCAATAAGTTCTGGCATCCATAGCTCACCTGTTCCCGCGTAGGCGTTCACGATTTCGCCATACTCCAAGGGCATTTTTTTGGAGGGCCCTACCCACTCAATTTGATTTGTCTCTGTATCCACTACGATATTGGCATCTTCGATAAGGCCTAAATCTGATTCATTGGTATGTCTGCCCTCTTTCTTGGCCACTCCTTCAAGGGTCAGGACTTTGTCTATATTGTGGTACAGGACCAAGTGTTCAGTTCTCATAAATTTATAGCATGGGAATGTTGACGTGACGTTCTTTCGCTACCCTTTTTGCTTTTTCATATCCAGCATCTGCATGTCTTACTACCCCCATCCCCGGATCTGAAGTTAACACTCTTTGAAGACGTCTATCTGCTTCGGGAGTGCCATCTGCCACCACGACCATTCCGGAATGAATAGAATACCCAATTCCCACTCCGCCCCCATGGTGAACAGAAACCCAAGTCGCTCCATTAACAGAATTGATAAGGGCATTAAGAATCGGCCAGTCGGCGACCGCATCGCTTCCATCTTGCATGGCTTCCGTTTCTCGATTGGGAGAAGCTACACTGCCGCAATCAAGATGATCTCGACCAATCACTAAAGGCGCTTTTACTTTTTTCTCTCTCACCAGTTGATTGAAAGCCAATCCAGCTTTTTCACGCTCCTGATACCCCAACCAACAAATTCTTGCAGGTAACCCTTGAAATTGAATTTTTTCTTTAGCGAGCGTCAACCAACGATGCAGTTCCTTCTTTTGAGGAAATAAATCCATTAAGACTTTGTCGGTTACATAGATATCCTGGGGATCGCCACTGAGTGCAACCCATCGAAACGGTCCCAGCCCTTCGCAAAAAAGAGGACGAATGTACTCAGGAACAAATCCCGGGATCTTAAAAGCATCTGAAATGCCCTTCGATTTAGCAACAGCTCGTATATTGTTTCCGTAATCAAAAGTCGGAATACCTTTTTTAAGAAATTCAAGAAGGCCCGCTACATGCGCTGCAATCGACTCTTCGGAACGCCGGATATATTCTTTTGGGTTCTTGTTCCTCAGTTCCACAGCTTCGGAAAGAGTCAAACCCACCGGATAGTAGCCCATCAAAGGATCGTGAGCTGAAGTTTGATCAGTCACTAAATCGGGTAGAAAAGAACCTTTTGCAATTTTTGGAATGAGTTCAGCTGCATTCCCCACGAGGCCAATGGAAATCGCTTTCTTTTCCTTGAGAGCTTTTTGAATATCACTCAG
>JBJSXY010000339.1:0-3468 GCA_046086625.1 Pseudomonadota bacterium
AAGAGCAAGCGGTGTGCCATCACTTTTGCGCTAAGCAATAATGAATTTAATAGAAGTGACACTTGCTAAGACAAAGTAGGCTTCGAGTGGACAGGGCGAGCTCTTTATTTATCGATAGATAGCTTGTACACTTATTAAACAGGGCGCTCGACAAAACTTGTATTTCCTTCCGTGTTCCTCAAGTGCTCAATCCTCGTGGAGGGAGGCTACGTGAAAATTAGATTATTAACGAGTATGGCGGGTCTTCTCCTGTCTTCTTGGGGAGGGGCGTATTCTGACTTTGTTCCTCTCAAAGAGCGAGCTCAAGGACATTCTTTAACCGGGGCACTCCAAGGAAATGAAAGCGTCTATTCAAATCCAGCCGGCACCTTATTCACTGAAACATATACCGTGGATGGGACCTATGCTTTCCCTAAATCTTTTTCAGCGTCGATTGTAGACACCCGAACCAATACAATTGGCGGAGGAATTGGTTATTTTAAAGAACAAGGATTGGAGCCTTCTTTAGTGAAGCAGGGACTTCGGATCACCATGGGTTCGAAAATCGCTGAGAATTTAGCATTAGGAATAGCGGGTAAGGCCATTTGGTCAAATCAGTCGGGAAATGAAACCAATTTTAAAGATGCCGATGCTGGACTTCTCTGGAATGGAGAGATTGCATCTCTGGGAGTGGTCTTAAGAAATTTAGCTGGCGGAAATTCAAGCTTTGGACAGGAAAGAGAAATGTCAGTCGGAGGGAGAATTGGATATTCACAAGCTTTTTATTTCTCTGGTTCTGCTCATTCGAAATTTGGAAAATTGTCACCTTATGAGTACGGTTTTGGACTTGAATACATTTCTCCTTGGCATTTTTCGATGATGGGAGGCTATCGTTTTCAGGTCGGTGGATCTTCACGAAATCCTTCGTACTGGAGCACGGGAATTAGTTTCTTAAGCCCGCGTCTTTCTGCTCACTACGCAGTAGAGTTTCCTCAAACAATCGATGAAGAATCGACCCATCTTTTGGGTCTTACAATGGCTTTCTAAAAAAAGTGCACAAATTCATTCTGCTTCTATTTCTAGAGTGGTTTTTTTCTTTAAGTGCTTGGGGTGCCAGTAGTCAATTGGGCCTTGAGCTTTTACCTAAGGGTCGGCCGTTTCGTCTTACCTTTGCTGATCCGAGAGAAATTCGGATGGGTCTCAATTTTCAAGGGAATTCGGTGATTAATGCCACTATTGGTAATTATTTTTCCATTCTAGGAATTGAGCCAAGCGAAAAAAATCCAGGGGATCCAAAAAAAATATTTCACTTAGGACTTGAAGGGGCAGGTTACTTCACGATGCGCCAAGCCGAGAAACGTTTTCCGCTCGAAACGGCTGATGGGCTCATCGGATTTTATTTTGAAGGTGCTTATGGAGAATGGCAGGCGCAACTTCGCATGACTCATATTTCGGCGCATCTTGCTGATGGGAGTTCCGCCACTCCCATTGCGTATAGTCGAGAATTTGTAACACTTCGTTTTGGTTACGTGCCTCAAGAAGAGCTTCAGGTCTTTACGGGAATTTCTTATCTTGTAAATACTATTCCCTCGGTATCACCTTGGGCGCTCCAATTAGGGGGTTCTTACTTTTTGCCGTTAAATTTTTCTTTGGTTCCTTTTGCAGGATTTGACTTGAAGTGGAAACAAGAGGCCTCAATTAATCCATCTTTCCAGCTGATGTTAGGTTTGGCTTTGAATAACCCTCCGAAGTTCTACCAGTCATTTCGATTCTATTACTCGTATTTTACGGGTTCCGATCCGAGGGGGCAGTTTTATCAGCGAGGTATAACTGCGCACACAGTCGGAATTGATATGCAGATTTAATTTGTTCGAGATTTAAGCTTGCTGATATACTTATATTAAGTTCCACGTTCTCAAATTCTTTCTTAAATTCTCAGAGGCCATTCATGAATCGTTTCCTTAACTTTTTTGCGCCCTTTTCTTTTTTTGTTTTACTCAGTGGCTGTGCAGTTGTTCTTTATCCAGGCCAGCCGGGAATGGTCTCAAGTTCATTTGTAAAAATCGACCTTGAAATTTTAGAAGAGCCAGGACTTTTCGTTTATGAAGCTGTTTACGACAATACATCTTCTGGGCAGGGCGTATCCGCAGTGGTCACGAAGCTTTATCCCAAAGCCCAAACGTACACGACTAACGTAAGAACCAATGCAGATGGAACTTTGTTTCGAGTTAAAGCTCAATACAATGGAGCTGATATCCAAATGATTTCAATCCCTCAACAAAATCAAATCTATCTCAACCCTAATCATCAGATCGCGTTCTTAATCGATTATGAAACGTCACTTGATGAAATCGACGAGAAAAATTCAGCTGAAGAAAATCTTTTCAAGCCGACTCACGTTGGAGAGCTAAGACCTGTGAGCTTTGAAACAAAAAGAATGAAGTGGCAAATGGTGAAAGCAGCTAAATTTCTACCCAATGGAAATTTAGGTTATGAAGTAAACGCTCTCCAAATGGGGCAATTAAAATTTGTTCCTTCTCAACCCATTGTTTTGGAAACTTCCCTGGCTCAGAACTCCATCAAGACACTCTTAAGTCCCGAAATGAAGCAAGAGTTTTCCCAGTTTTTCGAAGCTAACTTTCCCAAGGGCTACCGAGGAAAAGTAGATTTTTATGTCAAAGATTCCACCCAACCCCTTTCTTTGAATCTGGGAATTAATACCATGAAAACTGCTGAAGCATCGGGCATTAAAGTGATTAAGGGCATTCCAGAAAGTATCGTCAGAAAGGTTTATCCATGAAGCTCTCATTTTTGGTCTTTTTTGGAGTCCTAAGCGTTTTGGCTTTTCCGGCGGATTATGTGGTTCTTTTCAAACAAGCTGAAATTGGTGTGGGAAGTTTGGAGCACGGTGCTTATACGCAAGTTCTTCAGGAGTCCAATCAAAAAAGTGTGAGCGATTTAGAGAAGTGGATCTCTCGTCATCGAATCAAGCCAGAAAAAAAGATTAAAAATCTTTGGCTGGTGCGAGGAGCGACTGTCAGCATGAGTCAGGAATCTGCGACGAAACTCAAAAAAGAGCCCTGGGTTCATGGGGTGTATTTGGATCAAACTCGCCACATGTTACCTCCCAACACAAACTATCCCGCGGGAGGTTCCTTGGGTGAACTAGGAGCTGAAGCTACTTGGGGTCTAGAAAAAATGGGAATTTCCCAACTGAGAGCGGAATTTCCTAATGTGGATGGTTCCGGGATTTCGATTGGTGTTTTAGATACAGGAATCCAAAGTAAGCACCCTGAACTCTCCGGAAAAGTGACGCATTTTCGAGATTTTGTGAATGGAATTTCAAACGAATATGACGATCATGGACATGGAACTCATGTTGCAGGAACTATTGTAGGGCAAAATACGGGTCTTGCTCCCAAAGCAAATATTCTCATGGCAAAAATATTTGGAGCGGTGGGCGGCGGGAAGGATTCCGTGATATTGGAG
>JBJSXY010000340.1:0-3018 GCA_046086625.1 Pseudomonadota bacterium
GACATCAATTTTTTGAAATCGCCTTAATAGCGCCTGATCTTTTTCAAGCTGAGCTCGATATTCTTTGTACGTCGTCGTTCCAATACAAGTGAGCGTTCGATTAGCAAGGGCTGGCTTCAACAAGTTGGAAGCATCCATGGATCCGCCTCCCGTTGCTCCGGCTCCCACCAACGTGTGCATTTCATCAATGAAGAGAATACTGTGTTTCTTGTCCGCTAAGCCTTTCACGACTGCTTTCAACCGCGCCTCAAAATCTCCTCGGTATTTGGTCCCTGAGATAAGCGCCCCTAAATCTAGCGAATAAATCACGGCATCCTTCAACTTTTCAGGAACCTGCCCTTCTGTGATTCTGATAGCTAATCCATCGGCAATTGCGGTTTTACCGACACCCGGATCTCCCACTAAAAGCACATTGTTCTTTGTTCTTCTCGATAAAACCTGAGCTAAACGCTCGAGAACATCGTCCCGGCCGATCAGTGGATCAATGAGTCCCTTACTCGCGCGATCGTTTAAATTAACGGTGAAGGCACTTAATGGATCTGCTTTAGTTCCTTGTGACGAGCCGGCCTCTTTTTCGTCCTTTGAAATTTCTTGCTGCTCTGGTTCGCTTTCCTCTCCAAGAGGGCTAGGCAATCCATGGGCAAAATAGCGAACGACATCAAAAGACGTAATGCCCTGCTCGCTCAAAAAGAACACCGCATGCGAATCTTCTTCCTTGAGGAGTGAAATGAGTAAATTTCCTGAAGTGACGATACTTTTTCCAGCGCTTTCAACTTGTAAAACCGCTCTTTGAATGACTCGGTGAAAAGCAACAGTCAAAACTGGCTTAAAATCACCAGCGGGGGGTTTGATTTTTGCTGGCAGTGGAGCGCCATCCGAAGGAATTTCATCGAAAGTCTCGAGATTTTCCTTAATGAACTTTTGTAGCTTCTTTTTCAGTAATTCGAGATTGCCAGAGCACCCTTCGATGATGTCAGCAATTTCCGGATCTTCGATTCCAGCTAACAGAACATGTTCTAGAGTGACATATTCATTTCTTAACTCAGTCGCTCTCTTAATGGCTCGACTGATGGTTTTTTCTAATTCCGGGGTAAATCTCATCATGTCTCACCTCAAGCTTTTTCCACAATACATTTCAGTGGATACTTATGGCTTTTAGAGTACTCATTAACTTGAGCAGTTTTCGTCTCAGCTACTTCTAAAGTAAATACACCTGCAATTCCCTGACCCTTTCGATGAACTTCCAGCATCAAATCAGTAGCTTGTTCCACAGTTTTTCTAAAAAACTTCTGCAGAATATGAACCACATAATCCTGCGGTGTGAAATCATCATTCAATATAACAACTTTGTAAAAAGAAGGAGTTTTTGTCCTTGCTTCAGGACGAATCAGTGTTTTTGTCGAACTCGACTCTTCAAATTCCTCTGACATGATCTTAAGTCTTCTTTCTTTTTTTTCGAGCTTTGGCCGCTTCGAGATCCGGAGCAAAATATTGCTCAACAGCTTTGCTTGCTAAGTAGGATGATTTGACGGTCCACTTTTCTTCATGAATGGTCAACACGGCAAGCCCTAAACTTTTATCTCCTTTTTTAGCATAGCCTACAAACCAATCATACTTTCCTTTCGGATTATTACCCGTGAGAGATCCTGTTTTACCGCCCATCTCGACATCTGCTTTCGCAGAAAAACGAGCAAGTCCCCTAAAACTCTTTCGAGATGTACCGACTCGAACCGTATCTTGCATCATGCTTCGAAGTTCGCGGGCAGTTTCTGGACTGACAACTTGTCCCATCGGACGCGGTTCAGATTGATAAGGAATTCCCGGCTGATTGGGAGTAAAGGAATCCACTAAGTAGGGCTCCATCATTAAACCATCATTTGCAATGGCTCCTGCCATCATAGCTCCTTGAATGGGACTCATCAGAACGTTTCGGTTAAATCCACTTGCAACTTCTGCCATCGAGAGCGGATCCTCTCCCAGAAATTCAAAGGTTCCCACTTCTACGGGCAAATCAACAGGAATGTTCTTATTGAATTGAAACTTTTCCGCGTACTGACTCAAATCTTCTTTGGGAATGGTATAGATTCCCAGTTTCCCAAACACTGTATTTACAGATCGAGCAAAAGCTTCTCGGAGTCTCATTTTGCGAACCCAGCGCTGATTCTTCGGTGGCCTTAGATTTTGACGATAGAGAGTGTGATTCGCACCAGTAAAAGAAATAACTGTTTCTGGATTGGCTTTCTTTTTATCGAGGGCGGCCGCAGCCGTGACAATTTTAAAAACGGAAGCCGCAGGAAACGAAGCTCGCAATGCAATGTTGCCCGTATCTTTTTTATCTTTTGTATAACTGAATAAGGCGCGTATCGCCCCCGTTTTAGGATCAATGGCAACAACGGCTCCGTAGTCTGGTTTATAAGACTCAAACTGTTTGATCAGCGCTTCTTGCAATTCCTGATCGATGGAATAGGTAAATTGTCCAGGGGTCTTCTCACTTTTCGAATCGAGAATGATTTCTCCTGCGGGGGGGAATTCGTTTTTTGAAACCGATGCAGTTAATGATTGTGCAATCGCTCGCTTTGAATAAGGCGACTTTTTATTTTCAGAGTTCCAAAAAAAACTCACTCCAAAAAGGATTGCGGCAATAAACCCAAGAAGAGTTAAGGACAAAGAACGCTGTTGTTTCATAGATGCAAAAAACCTAATTCTGTTTATGAGTTAATATACCTCAACCCAGTGGCTCTGATGAGCGCACCGTTTTTGTCTTTTATTTTCAATTACTTATAGACTTGAGAAGAAGTTTTATGATAAGAATAAATACTTCGGAGCATCGATGGCTAAAACTCTCCCCTCCTCTTCTCAGTTATTATGGGCTTATTCTCAGGGGTTTTTCCCCATGCCTGAGCCCCACACGGAGGAAATCGAGTGGTATCGTCCCGATCCCCGAGCTGTTTTACCTCTAGGGGGATTTCATGTTTCACACTCTCTCAAAAGGACTTTAAACAAGCATTTATTTTCTAC
>JBJSXY010000341.1:0-4579 GCA_046086625.1 Pseudomonadota bacterium
TCACAATATCTCCGGAATACTTAATGCCTCCATCGGCAATCAAATACTTTCCAAATTTCCGGGTAATGGGGGCACAGTTTTGAATCGCGGTAAACTGAGGAAGGCCCACTCCCGCTACAATTCGAGTCGTACAAATGGATCCAGAGCCCATCCCCACTTTTATGGCATCTGCCCCTGCTTCACAAAGAACCTGAGCTCCTTCTGCAGTTGCCACATTTCCTGCCAGGATTGGCAAATCCGAAAATTTTGATTTTGCCCACTTCACCACTTCCACTACATTCTTAGAAGCCCCGTGAGCCGTATCTACAGCAATAAAATCAACTCCTGCAGCAACTAGGGCCTCAATTCTTTTTAAGGCTTCCGAGCCAGTGCCAACCGCAGCCCCGACTCTGAGCCTACCTTGAGTGTCGCGATTAGCATGGGGGTAGCGAATGCTTTTTTCTATGTCCTTAATCGTAATCAAAGCTTTCAGTTTTCCGGCTTTATCCACAACGGGTAACTTTTCAATTCGGTGCTTATGCATGAGGCGAACTGCATCTTCCATCGATACACTTTCTGAAGCAGTCACAAGCCGCTCCAAAGAAGTCATCACTTCCGTAATGGGGCGTTTATGATTTTCTTCAAATCTAAGATCTCGATTGGTCACTAGGCCGGCCAATCTCCCAGCTTCTAAAATAGGAAGCCCCGAAATACTAAACTTCTTCATTAAATAAAGAGCTTCATTCACTGTTGCATTGGAAGCAAGGGTCACTGGATCTAAGATCATCCCGCTTTCGCTCTTTTTTACTTTTTCCACTTCAAAAACCTGTTTCTCTATTGAAAAACTTCGGTGAATCACTCCAGCCCCCCCCGCTCGGGCCATTGCAATAGCGGTTCGGCTCTCAGTCACTTTATCCATCGCAGCTGAAATAATGGGAATTCCCAATTGAATTCTTGAAGTAAGTCGTGTGGAAAGCTCTACTTCGGGGGGAACGACTTCAGAGTAGCGTGGCACCAAAAGTACGTCATCAAAGGTTAAACCATCTGTTAGTTCTATCTTAGGCAGGGTCATTAGAATCTCTTTGCTGAACCATGGTAAAGATCGCTCGAGATGCCGTCAACTATTGCGCGGCGCCCCTTGGGACAAATCTATGCCTTTTCAAACAAAGTTTGGATATAATTTGATTATTCGCCATGAAAAATGAAATCTCGACCGAACTTTCACCCTCGTTACAACTCTCAGTGGTAGTTCCTTGCTTTAATGAGAATCCTCACATTGAATCTGTTTTGCAAGGTTGGCTTCAGGAACTGAGAGAACACGATCTTTCTTTCGAAATTATTGCGGTCAATGACGGTTCTCTGGATGGAACAGGTCGGGTTTTAGATAAGCTTCGGAAAGAAAACCCCGAAATAAGATTGGTTCATCAACTGAACACAGGAAGTATCAGAGCCTATCGAAGGGGCTATGAAATGGCCCGAGGGGAATATGTTTTATCGATAAGCGCCAATGGGCGATGCGAGCCTTCCGATTTTTTACTAGTTTGGAATAAGAGATTAGAGAGCCCCCTTGTTCTGGCCCAACGAACTCATCGCCTGGATGGTTTTTTATCCCGAGCTCTCAGCTCTTTTTTAAGTTATTTAGCTTATCGATTTTTCGATCTTAAAGTGGAAGAGCCGGGCATTGGATTTCGCTTGTTTCGCAGAGAAAATATTGTTCCCCTGCTAAAGGAAATTCCCATCGACTGGCATAGTTTCCATTGGGCCACTGCGGTTTTAGTAGCTCAAAACTCTCAAGTTGGTATTTCTCAAGTTAAAGTGCCGTATCGGCATCGCCTGGAAAGAAAGTCCCCCTTTCGACGAACGAGTGTCTTAAAGTCCGGCTGGCATCACTTCAAAGAGGGCCTTTCCCTAAAATGGCAAATTCGAAGTAAATCCCTCCTCAATTCCTTTGTCGCAGCTCGCCAAACAAACTTTTAAGAACTTTTCGAAGAGAGTCGATATGCATTCTGGAGGCCTCTATGAAGAATGCAGCTTTAAAAAAGTCCAGTACCCTAGCCAAGAAAGTAAGCTCCCCTAAGAAAGCAGCTGCCAAAGCAACCGATAAGAAGGAAAAAACCTGCTCCGTAGCGTCCTGTAAAAAAGAAGCGAGCTCTCAGGGGTACTGTCGCCTTCACTACATTTCTAATTGGAAACACATTCGATTTAATGAAAAAGTAAAAGCAGAGCGACGTCTCAATGCTTACGTCGACAGAATCGCTAAGAAATACCCTCAAGATTTTTTAGAAAAAATTAAAGAAACTCTGGAAGATGAAAAAAAATTCAAAGAGATGGTTTCTGAGCTAGATATTGAAGTAGAAATCAGTCCAAAAGAAACGGATGATGAATTTCTAGCGAAATTTCTTCGCGCTGTTAAACCCGGCAGTGGCGGAACAGAATAAGCTGAGAAACCAAGGGTCCTGGTCCTAGTTCTGGGTGGTCGGCAGTCCTTGGGACACCCAATCGACCATTCCCCCCTTCATTGAATAAGTGGCCTCATAACCAAGATTCATACTCTCTTCAGCAGCTTTGTAAGAACGCTTTCCACTTCTACAAACAAAAACAATTCTTTCTTTTCGATCCCCAGTTTTCAGAAACTCCGTCAGCTTGGGGCCTAAGGTCACAAGATTCGCGCCCTCGATATGGCCCTCTTCGGCTAAGAATTCTTCAGAGGTTCTCACATCAATCACTCGAAACGAGCTCATTTGCTGAAACACCTGCTGGGAAGTTAACTCCTGAACCTCAGCTGCCCACCCAAAGAGTCCCCGAAAGATAAGTGTGAGTGTAAATAAAGTTTTCAATTCTTTGCCTCCGTAGTTGAAAATACAATATGTCGTTCTCGGGGAATTCCCTCTTTATTCTCCAGTTTAATCATATACTGCTTACCCGGAGCAACATCAGAATCTAATTCGATAGGAATCGAATCCGATAGGCTCTCAGTTAAGTTGACTGTCTTTATAAGCTTCTCCCCAGAAAAACCCTCATCCGATGCAAGAATTTCAAATACCTTAGCTGTCACTGCCCCCGCTTCTTTTGAAATGGGGAATTCGCGGGGCAATTCTTTCTTAGGCTCCAGCAAAAGCCTGGGAAATCCAGTTGAGTTATCAAAGTGCTGAAAATCTGATTTAGCGATTTTATAGCCTGGCTGTCCTTTTGACTGACGTTTAACAGGCAACAAAGGATCTCCTAAAAGCTCAGAAATCCAATAAGTCCACCGATGGCTAAACTCATCCATGTTGTTTCCTTTTGTTTGAGAGTACTCTTGTAAACTCTCAACCAAAACATCCCCCATTCTCTTTCCATCACTCTCCCGATAATTTTCCACAAAGCCGTCGAAGAATTGCAGTCCATGGGTAGTTCCCAATACTTCCACATTTCCATTTTCATCAATTTCAGTTTCCGGAGAGCCGAGCCCATCTCGAGCTCCACCCAAATACGCAATCGCACCCGCTTTGGATTTTAAAAGCGCCGTACCAACGGAAACAGTCCCCCACTGGTCTTTCTCACTTAAGGTATCATCTATTAGAAGGGCTTCATCAAAAGCGGCATTGATGCAAGCAACAGAAACCACAACTGGAGGCAAACTATCTTCTCTGGGGACTGTGTCGAGGATATCTTTTGAAGAAACAAAATCATCTCCCGCATACCAACGATTTCCCATGCCGTGATCCAAATAATAAACTAGAGAGGCTTTTTCATCTCCGGTCACTAATTTTTTAATATCTGCTTTGGAAAAGTTTCCCTCCGTTTGAAAATGCTTGAGGGTCCCCTTCCAATCAGCGGATTCTTGGTTAAGCGTCACTAAAGTTCCCAATTCTCCAATGTACAAACGACTACTTTTAAATGCTTTTCCCCCGTAAAGAGCTAATTCGTTTTCCGCTTTTTCTTGGTTTTTATGCCATTTCCGAGCTTTCTCCAAATAAGCAGCCACTTGTTCATTTGAATCAAAAGGCAATCGTCCAACCGCTAGTCGGGGTTCCAGGCAAAGTTTGCCAGCGCCATAGCATTGATCGGTTACACCGGTTGTTTTTTCTCCAAAAGAAGTTTTGTCCGAAAAGTAATAACTCGGAGGTACTAGTTCCGAGTTGCCCAGAAGCACCACGTATTTAAATTGAGAATCTTCGCTAGCTCTCTTTCTCAGAAATGAAATTATTTTTTTAGCTTTTAAAAAACCGTAGCCTTTTACGTTTCCGTCAAAGTCCTCGGGATTCTTAAACCCTTCTGGCAGTTCTTTTTCGTCAATGGGGTCCGCCTTTTGACTTATCGTCTCAACTGTAACGATTTCACTCTCCACTTTGAGGCTACTTTTATGAAACTGCTGGAGTTCTTTTGCCCCCTCTAAAAGCTTTTCCGAAGTCACTATTAAAGCGGGCTTGTGAGAAATAACCGGCCTTGTTTCTCGAGCTTTTTCTAATCGCAAGGCCCAGTTTCCTTGCACCAAACTCAATACTTTTCCAGTTTTTGTTTCGACTTGCATGGGAAAGACTGAAACATAAACGGTATTTCCAATTTGGTGGCTTTCAAAAAGTTTACCCGGAAAATATTCCCCCACTACAGGAGTTTG
>JBJSXY010000342.1:0-6847 GCA_046086625.1 Pseudomonadota bacterium
CCGTTTGATTAATGGCCACTGTCTCAAAGCTCGGCATCATTTTGGTCCCCCCGAACACGCGGGAGACCACTCTGCGCCACACTTGTTCGACGTAAAAATGATTAAGGCACAACACATACAATTTCTTTGACCACGCCTTGTCTCGCTGAGAGCGAGCGACTTCAACTGTAATAAACATTCCTATGAACAGAGCCGCCACAAACCCAACGAGAATAGGATTCAGTTCTCCATAAACGGGATTTTGGGTGCCCAACATCAAAACGGGATCCAAGAACGCAGTGATGGCTCCGAGTGCCCACCAATAGAAACACATTCCCAAGTAGGAGAGCATTCCCACAACCAACAGAGGAGTCGAGTTGTTAGGATTTTTCATCACAGGCGCAATCGCTTGGGTGGCACTGAACCACAAGAAGACCGACAAAAAGAACCCTCCTGGTTTTTCGCTAATATCGATCCCAAGACTACGAATGCTTAAAACTACCAGCACAAGTGCAACTCCCGCTGCTAGTCCCCTGTGAAGGCCACTGACGGGCTCTTCCTCGCTTCGTTTTGAAAAATTGAGCGGTGTAAGATCCACTCGACTTCCAGCACTCAAGAAAGCGTTGGCTTTATAAAATCCGTGCATGATCAAATGAAGAACCGCTGCTGCAAAAGCGCCCACTCCACATTGCATCATCATATAGCCCATTTGAGATACCGTAGAATAAGCGAGCGATCGTTTTATATCCGTTTGAACTAAGTAAATAAGCCCCCCAAAAAGAGCCGTGAGAGCTCCGACTGCAAACAGGATGTGAAGAGCCAAACCAGCGTGGGATACAATCGGACTCAAGCGAACGATTAAAAAGCCTCCCGCATTAATAATTCCCGCATGCATGAGAGCCGATACGGGAGTGGGGGTTTCCATGGTTTCAGGAAGCCAAATATGGAAGGGGAACTGAGCAGACTTCGTCATCGCACCAATCACATACAAAGATCCCACTAAAGCTGCAGGATTTAAGGTTAAGCCCAAAAACTGAATAGGATCCCAGCTTCCATGGTTTCTCACAATTTCAAAAATTTCAGATAGCTCGAAAGTTCCAAAAACAGAGTAAGTCAAAACCAATGCGAGAACCAGGGCCGCATCTCCAATCCGACTGATCACAAATTTTCTCCAAGCGGCTTTTTGAGCGGCTTCTCTATCAGCAAAGTGAAGCAGGAGTCGGTGAACTCCAAAACTCACTAGGAACCATGACAGAGTTAAAGCAAGTAGGTTTCGACTAATTACAAAAAGTGTCACTGAAAACAGAACAAAGGAAAGCCATGTAAAAAACTGTCCCTGCTTCTTATCTCCATCGAGATATCGGACTGAGTACTTTTGAACCACTAACCCAATCGAAGTAATCAGGAGTACGGATAAAATAGATAACCGGTCAATCCAGACACCGACTGAAAAATGGAACCAATCAGGACTTCCCACCATCCCGAAAGTCCTATCGACTGCGCCCACTTGAATGACTCCATAAGCCAGCACTAACGCCCCTAAAAAGGACACCACTGAGCTCAAGCTTGCAAGCTTTCTCATAGCGATGGGATTGTTCTTCAGAAAAACCATCCCCGACAAACTCGTGATGAGGGGAGCTGCCAAAAGAAGAAATGTCGAAATTGAAAGAGTCGTACTCATGAATGCTTCCTCCGTGAATTCTTGATTGATACTACGGAAAAAGCGGGTATTAGGAAAAATAGATAATAAATATCTTTAGCATTGCTTCAGACGAATCAGCTTTCACCTAAGGAGGCTTTTAAATTGGCGAGACTTTTTTGGTAATCGGCCAAAGCATCTACTTCTCTCACAGCTGCGTCAGCAGTCGCTTGTTCTCGAATATTAACAAAGAGTTGGTTGCTATCGCCTTGCTTAAAGCGAATCCTCTCGCCTTGCTCAAGCTTTCTAGCAAGCTCTGTTTCTTGTTCCGTGACTTGGGCGCGAAGCGCAGCTGCATTTAAAGCAGATCGCGCGTTGTAAACATCCGTAGCTATTTTATCCCGTAGAAATCGCTCTTGAAGCTCTAATCGAGCTACGGTGGCTCTTGAAACCTCTTCTCTTCCACCTGCTACGTTTGCTTGGAGGGGAATTTCCAATTGAAGTCCTGCTTCCAATTGCGTTCCATTTCGAATGGGATCTCCTTCCCGCAAGCTCCTCACTGCTTGAAGTTGAACATCTACTCTCGGAGCTGATTGGTTCTCAGCTAAATCGACTTCTATTTGATTTTGTTTTTTTAGAGCCGAAAATCGAAGAAGATCGGGGCGAGCTTGGAGTGCTTTTTCAAGACCGTCTTGCGGTTCAGCACTTCTATTGGGTTTGGGCAAACTGGCTCCCAAGCGATCTTCGCCAACAAAAATGGGATTTCCTGTCGGATCTCGAAAGAAAAGTGCTAAATCAATCGTGGCTTGTTGGAGAAGACGCTCGGCAGAAATGAGCTGAGAGCGTCTTTGAAGAATCGCACGCTCATTATCTCGCCTCTCAAAATCAGGTAAATCTCCATGGCGGACTCTTTCTTTAAGACCCGCATCTCTTTCTTCGGCAATTCGTAAAAGAGCTCGGTAAATATCAACTTTTTGAGACGCCGAGACCCAATCCCAATAGCGGTTGGTGGCGTCCCTCACCGCATCAATTCTTTGTTGAGTTACTTGAGTTTCTGCTACTTCAACTCCTAACTTCGATCTTCCAATAGTGGTTCTTCTTCTATCCGTGGGGCCATCCCGCCAAAGGGGAATCATCAAGCCTGCTCTTACCTCTCCTCCTGGATTTGTTTTAAGCTTGCCATCGTAAACTGCAAAATCACCTATTCCCAGTCGATACCCTGCGAATAAATTAGTTCCCCACAAAGTAGTGGGCTGTTCAATCACTGAGTCGAGTCGATCGTTTTGATAGTATCCTAGCATGGAAGAAACCAATCGCGTTTTCCATTGGATATCAAAAGCGCCTTCAGAAGAACGAATTTCTCCACGAGCGGCTTCTACATCTTGTTTAGCTCCTTCTAAAAGAGGGTATTTATCTCGAACGGACTGAATCACTTCATCCAAAGTAAGAGGCGCCGAGAATCCCGGTACCGCTACAAATGCCAAAACACCTATGATTGATCGCAGTTTCATCTTAGGATTTACTCTTTGAAGCATCGGTTTTAACTGGGGGAGTAAAATTCGGGGGAAACCCATTGAAACGACGCCAGAGCTCATACCCCAGTGAGACGCGACTCAGTAATACCCAGCCTAAAGCCCGAACTCCTTGCCGCAAATAAGCCCCTTCCGGCCACTTTTCCTCAGGAAGAGGAGCTACTAAAACTCGAAACTTTCCGTCTCCACTATCGCTTGCATCAATCAGAGATACTTTTCCACCGTAAGTCCCAAAAGCGGCACCGGGCCATCCGCTAAACTGAATGGCTGGCCATCCTTCAAATTGCAAACGAACTTCCGACCCTTCGCGAATGAGAGGCATATCGTTTCCAAGGACCCATAACTCCACTGCGCGAGAATCCGTTTCTGGAACTAAAAGTGCCAGCATTTGTCCCGCTTTCACAATTTGAGCTCCCTGGCCTGAAATAACTCTCAAAATAGTTCCAGCCACAGGAGCCTTTACTGTTTGTGTCATTTGTCTTGCTAACCGAACATCCATTCTGGCCAATTCAGCTGAAGAATTCGCTTCGTCGACTAGAAGTTTGGTATATTCCAAATTCGCCTGTTCAAAAGCACGCCTGGCGCTCAGCCCCTTCTCCACCAGTGCTTTTTGTCTATCTAAGTTGATTCGAGAAGTTTCCACTGCTGCTTCAGCTGCCATCACTCTTTTTGCCAATGCATCTCGTTCTTGTCGTAATCGCTCTAATATTTCCGGATCGTTATCGGTTAACTCGACAATCAAATCGCCTTCTTGAACTTTCGTTCCTTCCACTACATGCCACTTTGCAATTCGACCATCCACGGGAGCATTGATTTCCTGAGTTCTGTCGTTTGGGGAATAAGCAATCACTCTTCCATTGCCATGGGCCGTTTGCTGCCAAGGCAAAAGAATCAGTCCCAATCCAGCAACAAAAAACATGGCAAAAAAACCGCCAAAGAAAAGGCGATAATTTCTTTTGGGAGTTACGAGAGACAATGCTTTCAACGGAGTCTTCGTTGTTAACACCCGAAATTTTTCTGAGCGACGAGACATTAAGCAGACCTCCTCTGCTTCAATGAATCTAGAGAAATAATCGTGTCACACTTTCTGGCCAAATTCATATCGTGCGTTGTGATAATTAAAGTCCAGGGAGCACTTTTTTGAATCAGAAACTCCAGTGCTTTTTCACGCGCCTTTTCATCAAGATCATCTAAGGTTTCATCCACAAGCAAAAGTCGAGGTTTTGACAAAATGCTTCGAGCCAAAGCCAAGCGACGAGATTGGGCAAAGGAAAGAGGTCTGCCATCCCCATTTAACTTTGTTTGAAGCCCTCCTGGCAGCTCAATCAACTCCTCTAAAAGACCGATTCGAGATAATACTTCCTGAATATCTTCCAACGGAATCTCATTGCGACCTGCTTTTAAATTATCCAAAATTGTTTCGGGCAGTAGCTCTACTTCACGTACCAAACCCACTTGGTCGCGGAGACTTTCAAGAGATAAATCCCGGTAATCGAATCCGTCAAAAAGTATGGCTCCACTGTGCGCATTCTTGATTCCATATAAGAGATCTACAAAAGTAGTTTTGCCCGAAGAGTTGGCTCCCAAAATAGCCACTTTTGCCCCGGCGGGAATTTTTAGGTTCATTTCATCAAAGAGAGGGTCGCCCGAATCAAATGAATAAGTAAGGGCTTTGATTTCTAGTTCGACTGAATTTTTAAGATTTTTTACCTCAGCCCCTTCTGTTTTTTCCACTGGAAGAGTAAAAAGAAATTCGAGTTTATCAAGGGCTGCGACTAAGTCATAAAAAGCTTCTAAGTGTTTTTGAAATTTTGCGAGCGACGCTAAAGCATTAGTCACGACGATTTCAGCTGCTACCAACTGGCCCAACGTGAGTTGGCTTTTTATCACTAAATAAGCTCCAATCCCCAAAAGAGCGGAACTGGCCACTGCTTGTAACGCTAGTGAACCTAAAACCTGCCGCATAACAATACTAAAGTGGGAACTACGGGCTTCTATATAGCTCGTTACAACTTCATCTGCTTTCTTAAGCGCCATTTCTCTTGCGTGATTGGAGCGAAAGAGGATGGGCCGAGCTGCGATTTCCTCAAGCCAAGCAGCGACACGATACTTTTGGACGGACTCCTCAACACTTGAAGCAATCGCCCCTCTTCCCAGAAGAAATAAAATCACGGCAATCGAGGCCACTATCACAATGGCAAACGACAAAAGAAACCAATGGTAAAACCCTAAAAGCACCAACCCTAAAACAATCTGTAAAGCGAGTGCAAAACCCTCCAAGAGTAATGTGGCACTGCTCTTTTGGACCGTGAGTACGTCAAAAAAACGATTCACCAAAACGGGAAACCGAGTTTCATTGTTTCCATCTAATTTCAATCGGGGGATTCGATAAGCGAGTTCCAGAGCCACTTCGCCAAAAAGCCTTTTTTGAAGCTGCTCTACAATAACGACTTGAATCGCTCGTAAAACTGCAGCCGCTCCTAAGCCTAGGAATACTGCCAAGACTAAGAAAAGTACGGGTTGCCCCAAGGAGCCGAAGTTAACGGTACTCACAAGAGCTTGGATCCCCACTGGGATCGCAAGAGAGAGTAACCCTACTCCCAATCCATAAGTGAGCACGACTGCAATTTCATTTCGCTCGCCTTGAAGCATCGAACGAATCAATCGAGTGGCTGAAATTGGATGCTTATCTAAGCCCATTTTGATCTTTCCCTGATCGTTTAAATTCTTTTGAAATTCCATATAGATTATCGGCTACTGCGTTGGAATAATTTAGGAATCATTGAGCTTCCAATGAGCACTGCAATAATTCCAAGCGACCAAGTGATGGGGAACTTTCCGCCAAATGCCTCATTGAGCCAAACCATTTTCAAACCCACAAAAACCAAAACAGCGGCTAATCCATATTTGATGTACTTAAACTGGTCGATGGCGCCGGCCAGCATAAAGTACATGGAGCGAAGTCCCAAAATTGCAAAAATATTTGAAGTAAATACAATTAGGGGCTCTTTAGTTAAGGCAAAAATCGCCGGCACCGAATCAATCGCAAAAAGCAAATCGGTGAGCTCCAAAAAAACAAGAGCCATAAAAAGCGGAGTGGCATGAAGAATTCCTTTTTTAGTCACAAAGAACTTATCCCCATGATCTGCAAAATCCATCGGAATTATTTTTTTCAAAAGCCGCATGAGCCAACTGCGTTCGGGCTCCATGGTTTCCTCAGCTTTAAGAAACATTTTAATGCCAGTAAAAATGAGAACAGCTCCAAAAAAGATCACAACCGATTTGTAAGCCATTAAGTGAGAGCCAATCGAGATAAATGCTGCCCGAAACAATAAGGCCCCAATGATTCCGAAAAAAAGGATTCGGTGTTGATAAATTCTCCTAATCCCAAAATAGGAAAAAACAATGGCAAACACAAAGACGTTGTCGATTGCGAGCGTCTTCTCCACAACGAAACCCGACAAAAACTCCAAGGAAAGTTGTTTGGCGATTTCAGGATTATCGGGATAAGTAGATTTTAAATAAACGTAAAGTCCTCCATTAAACAACGCCGCCAAACTAATCCACGCTGCTGTCCAAATGGAAGCTTCTCTAACACTCACTTCATGGGCTTTACGATGAAAAACCCCTAAATCAAGAAACAGCATTGCCAAAACAAATCCAGAAAATCCTAGATAAAATGGCCACACTTCTGAAA
>JBJSXY010000343.1:0-3700 GCA_046086625.1 Pseudomonadota bacterium
CCCAAGTCTTCACCAGCTGCTCGATGAGATGGCAAAGACCATGTACGCAGCAGATGGAATAGGCTTGGCTGCTCCCCAAGTAGGGGAAAGCTTGCGTCTTTTTGTCATTGATTTGGGCCCGGGTGAGAACAGAACAGCAAAATTACTCGAGTTTATTAATCCTGTTCTTAAAAATGGAGAAGGTAGTATTTCTTTTGAAGAAGGGTGTCTGAGTGTTCCCGGAGTCACTGAGGAAGTTAAAAGGAATGAAACGATCACAGTTTCGTATCAAGATAGAAACGGAAAAAAACTTGAAATGACAGCTGAGGGGCTTTTAGCAGTCGCCATTCAACATGAGAACGATCACTTGGATGGAATCTTATTCGTGGAAAAACTTTCTCCTTTGAAGCGGCGTCTTCTTAAGAAGAAGCTACTGAAAGCAGTAACGCTCTAGCAGATGCTTAAATACATTTACATGGGAACGCCGGGAATAGCAGCACGAATCCTTGAGAAGCTGTGTGAGAGCGAAATGCCCCCTGCCTTAGTCGTGACCCAAGTAGCAAAACCCAAAGGTCGCGGTTATAAAGTAACTCCATCGGAAGTTGAATTGTATGCCAGAACTCAAGAACTGAATGTTTTGGAAACGTTGGATGTGAATGCGCCCGCAACAGTTGATGTGTTAAAAACATTTCACCCCGATTTGATAGTGGTCGTCGCTTTTGGGCAAATTTTAAAAGAGGGTATTCTAAAAATGCCAAAGCACGGCTGCCTGAATCTTCATGCTTCTTTGCTTCCAAAATACCGAGGCGCTGCTCCTGTTCAAAGAGCTATCATGGAAGGAGAAAAAGAAACGGGTATTACTATTCAGCGAATGGTCAAGAAACTTGATGCGGGAGATATCTTTTTGCAGAAGAAAGTGGATATCTTTTCGGATGAAACTTCCGGGGATTTACTGATTCGTTTGGCGGAAGAAGGGGGCGAACTTCTTTTGGACGCTCTTAAAACCATCGAATCTGGAACGGGTCTTTTCCAACCTCAAGATGAAACTCAAGTTACTTATGCTAAAAAAATCGAAAAATCTGAGTCGAACCTCAATTGGGCTCTGCCAGCTCAAAAAATAGCAGACACTATCCGAGCATTACAGCCCTGGCCTATCGGGCAAATGGGTTTTCACGGAGAACCCCTCAAAATTTTCAAAACCGTGATAGTTCCCGGGATTCCGGGGCAGGGACCGGGGGCCATTCAAACGGACCGTAAGAGCTTTGTTCATGTCCAATGTGGGGACGGAAAAGCCCTCTCTCTATTAGAGGTACAGCAAGAGGGGCGAAAGCGCTTGGGAATAGGCGAATTTCTTAAAGGTTATCGGTGGCCTTCCGTTGACTGAAATCCCACTCTAGCCGATGATGAGCCCTCATGAGTCCTAAACAAGACAGTCTGCCAAGGTTTCAAATTGCCCCTTCTTTGCTTGCTAGTGATTTGTCCTGCTTGAAAGAAGAGGTTCAAGCTCTTGAAAAAGCGGGGGCGGATGTGCTCCATTTTGACATAATGGATGGGCATTTTGTGCCCAATATTACGTTTGGACCCACCGTTTTAGAAAGTGTGCGAAAACATACGAAGCTGCCCTTCGATGCTCATTTGATGATCGCTGATGCAGATAAGTATTTAGACGACTTTGCCAGGGTCGGTTGTAATTGGCTCTCGGTACACATCGAGGCCTGCCCCCATATTCAAAGAACTCTTACTCGGATACGTGATTTGGGGATGAAAGCGGGAGTCGCTATTAATCCGGGCACTTCGCTTTTTTCTTTGGAGAGCGTAGTTAAACACTGTGATTTTATTTTAGTGATGAGCGTGAATCCTGGGTTTGGGGGTCAAAAATTTATTCTTCCGATGCTCGATAGAGTGAGAGAACTTAAAAAAAATCTGACAGGCACTTCGGTAAAAATTCAGATGGATGGCGGAATTAAAATAGAAAATATGGCAGAAGTAGCCAAAGCGGGAGTAGATATTGCAGTTGTCGGAACGGGATTGTTTTCTTCTAAGGATTACCCCAACCAAATAAAAAAACTCAGAGAAGCAGCGGAGAGGCAGTAAGCGATGATTCAGTTGGATGGAAATAGCTTAACTCTTGAGTCTTTTCACCAAATCGTTCTGAACTGTGAACCTGTTTCTTTAAGTGAAGAAGCTAAGAAAAATATTCGCGCTTCAAGAGATCTTGTAGAGAAAGCCATCAAAACAGGAGAGCGGGTTTATAGTATCAATACGGGCTTTGGATACTTGAGCAAAGTAACCGTTCCGAATGAAAAATTAAAAGAGCTCCAAGTAAATTTAATCCGAAGTCACGCCTCAGGTCTGGGGGAACTCCATACGGAAACGGAAAGTCGTTCCATTTTATTGTTGAGAACCAATGTATTGGCCAAAGGATTTAGCGGGGTTCGATTACAGCTCGTTGAGCTTCTGATTGAAATGCTAAATAAGAAAATTCACCCGATTATTCCCACCAAGGGATCCGTCGGAGCCAGTGGTGATTTAGCGCCGCTTGCCCACTTAGCATCGGTAGTGATTGGGGAAGGCGAAGCATTTTACGAAGGCGAAAGAATTTCTGGAAAAGCCGCTCTTGAAAAAGCAGGCCTTAAACCTCTTGAGTTAGCCCCTAAAGAGGGATTGTCCCTTATCAATGGGACTCAGCAAATGACTGCACTGGGCGCGCTTTCCCTTAAAAAATCGGAAGAATTAGTAAATATTGCAGACTTAGTTGCAGCTACGAGCTTAGATGGAGTTTTAGGAACGGAAAAAGCCTTTGCTGCTTGGGTTCAGGAAACTCGTCCCTACTCTGGACAAAAACGCAGTGCTGAGCTGGTTCGAAGATTCATGCAAGGAAGTGAAATCGCAAAAAGTCATGAAAACTGCGATCGCGTACAAGATCCTTATTCCTTCAGGTGTGTTCCTCAAGTGCATGGCGCGGTCAGAGAGTTGTTGAGATTCGTCCGAGAAACTCTCAGCGTGGAGCTTAATGCGGCGACGGATAATCCTTTGGTAAATTCAAAGACGGGAGAACTCATTTCTCAAGGAAATTTTCATGGGCAACCCATCGCATTTGCTTTGGATATTTTAGCAATGGCACTTTCCGAGTTGTCGAGTCTTTCAGAACGAAGAACGGCCAAACTTATTGATCCTCAGTTTAGTTCATTGCCAGCATTTTTAGTGAAAGATGAGGGAGTCAATAGTGGTTTTATGATCCCGCACGTGGCTGCTGCTTCACTCGTTTCAGAAAACAAGCTTTTGAGTCATCCCGCTTCAACTGATTCCATCCCAACTTCCAATGAAAAAGAGGATCATGTAAGCATGGGGCCCATTGCAGCTCGAAAAGCAAAAACAGCACTTCAAAATACGACTTATGTTTTAGCGATTGAAGCTTTAGCTTCTTGTCAGGCTCTTGATTTTAGAAAACCTCTGAAGCCAGGAAAAGGACCAGCTTTTCTTTATCGTGAAATCAGAAAACAGATTCCCATGATTGAATCCGATCGTTATTTCCACAGCGACATAGAATTGGCCTATCAGCTTTTAAACTCCGGTAAACTTTATCAAGAAGCAAGCAAAGAGGATTTGTGGCAATAAAAATTCCCCATCAAAATATCAGAGCTTTTCGAGGCACAGAACTGCATACCAAGGGTTGGCAACAAGAAGCTGCTCTTAGAATGTTGATGAACAACTTAGATCC
>JBJSXY010000344.1:0-3066 GCA_046086625.1 Pseudomonadota bacterium
TTTTTGAAAAACAAATCCCAGCAGGCGTTGAAAAGTTATCTTCAAATATTCGAGGCCTCTGGACTCAGTTAAAGCAAAGCAATCTGCGGGGCCTATACACTGTGCAAAAAATTAACGATGAGGGGTTAAAGCTAAAAGAACTTTTTACGGGAAAAACCCATTTCGTAGTGAGAAAGTATGAATCCGACTTCTTAGGTCTTCAAAAAGGAGATCTCATTGAGGGAAGACTGATTGATGATGGCTCGGGCAAAAGCGATTCTAGCGCATTTGTTCGAAGACCTTCCTATCATCCTGTTGAAGTACACGACTACATCAAAACAAAAGTAAAACAGTTTAAAAAAGAGAAAGATTTTGAAACCTACCAAAGTTGGCTTTGGCTTTTAGTAGGGATGTATCTCAAGTATCGAATGTATGAACATATGCCGATTGAAAAAATTTATGACGATAATAGTAGGATTTAATTTGAATGCCTAAACGAACCGATATCAAAAAGATTCTTGTGATTGGCTCGGGCCCCATTATTATCGGGCAAGCTTGCGAGTTTGATTATTCGGGAACACAAGCTTGTAGAGCATTAAAAGAAGAAGGTTATGAAGTCGTTTTGGTGAACAGTAATCCCGCAACCATCATGACCGATCCGGTTTTTTCGAACCGTACCTACATTGAACCCCTTACTTTACCTTATCTTGAGGATCTTATTCGCCGTGAAAAACCCCAAGCCCTTTTGCCGACAGTGGGAGGGCAAACGGCTCTGAATCTCGCCATGGCCCTTCATCGAGAAGGCATCCTAAAGAAATATGGCGTCGAACTCATTGGGGCCAACGAGGAGGCCATTGAAAAAGCTGAAAGCCGAGAGCTATTCAAAAAAGTACTGATTAAAGTCGGAGTCGACTTTCCAAAAAGTGGGGAGGCCAGCACAGTTGACGAGGCCTTAGAAATAGCGGCTCAAGTGGGTTTTCCTTGCGTGATTCGTCCGTCTTTTACTTTGGGTGGAACCGGAGCCAGCGTTGCTTATAATATTGAAGAATTTCGAATTGAAAGTGCTCGAGGTTTAGAAGCGAGCCCCACAAGCCAGATTTTAGTAGAAGAGTCAGTTTTGGGATGGAAGGAATTTGAACTAGAGCTCATTCGAGATAAAAAAGACAACGTCGTTGTCGTTTGTTCTATTGAAAAATTTGATCCGATGGGGGTTCATACAGGGGACAGCATCACGATTGCTCCAGCTCAGACATTATCCGATGTGGAATACCAAGACTTGCGAGACAAAGCTCTGGCCATTATCCGGGAAGTGGGAGTGGATACGGGTGGCTCGAATATCCAGTTTGCAGTCAATCCACAAAATGGACGAGTCGTTGCAATTGAAATGAACCCCAGAGTGTCCAGAAGTTCGGCTCTGGCTTCGAAAGCCACGGGCTTTCCGATTGCTCGAATCGCAACCAAGCTCGCAGTTGGCTACTCTTTGGATGAAATTCCTAACGACATCACTAAGAAAACACCCTCTTGTTTTGAGCCCACTATCGATTATGTAGTTACTAAAATTCCTCGATTCGCATTTGAAAAGTTTCCACGTTCCGATTCCCGTCTATCTCCATCAATGAAGTCGGTGGGGGAAGCCATGGCCATGGGAAGAACTTTTAAAGAATCCCTGCAGAAGGCTCTTCGATCGCTCGAAGTAAAATGGTGGGGACTTAATCCTCTCTCGGAAAGGCGCAAAATAAAAACCGAAGGGGGTTGGATTGAGGGAATTAGAAACTACATCAAAACCCCAAAACCGGATCGAATTCTCTGGGTCGCCCAAGCATTTAGAGAAGGTTTTACTGAAAAAGAAGTTTACGAACTGACTTCCATCGATCTTTGGTTTTTAAGGCAGATAAAAGAACTTACTGATGAAGAAAAACAGATTCGTAGTTTTGCGGGTAGGTTCTCGGAAACTTCAAAGGAGCAGTTAAAAGAATGGAAGCGGCTGGGTTTTTCCGATAAAGCGCTTTCAGTACATTTACAGACTTCTGAAGAAAATATTCGTAAGCTTCGAATGAAGCATCAGATTGTACCTGTTTATAAATGTGTGGATACCTGTTCTGCGGAATTTGAATCCTTTACTCCTTATTTTTATTCGACTTACGAAGAAGAAGGCGATGATATTGCCTTGGATAATCGAAAAAAAGTCATGATTTTAGGAGGCGGACCCAATCGAATTGGTCAAGGAATTGAGTTTGACTACTGTTGCGTTCAAGCTTTATTTGCTCTGCAAGAAGAAGGCTTTGAAAGCATCATGGTCAACTGTAATCCTGAAACAGTGAGTACCGATTACGACATGAGCGATAAGCTTTATTTCGAACCACTCACCCTTGAAGATATTCTTCACATCGTCGATCATGAAAAGCCCATGGGAGTCGTCGTTCATTTTGGTGGGCAAACGCCTCTCAACTTAAGTCGGCAACTTTCTAAACTTAACATTCCCATTCTGGGCACATCGGCTCAAGCTATCGAAATTGCCGAAGATCGAGATAAATTTAGGGCTCTATGTAATCGACTGCAATTAAGGCAACCAGAGAGTGTCGTAGTTAGTGATGCAGAGCATGTTTTAGAAGCTGCGGAGAAAGTCAGTTTTCCTCTGCTTGTCAGACCCTCTTATGTTTTAGGCGGCAGAGGGATGGAAATCATTTACAACAGTCGAGAGCTGCAAAAATGGCTTCGAAAAAAACACGAAATTTCTGAGGACTCTCCTCTCTTAATGGATCGCTTTCTTAAAAATGCAATTGAAGTAGATGTCGATGCCATTTGCGATGGAGACGATGTTTTGATTGTGGGTATGATGGAGCAAATTCATGAAGCGGGAGTTCACTCCGGAGATTCTGCTTGTAGTTTGCCCCCCATGTCTTTATCCACCAGCATCCAAAAAGAGCTCGAAAGGCAAACGCGGTTGATGGCGCTGGAACTCAAAGTGAAAGGCCTCATTAACATTCAGTTTGCCATTGAGGATAACAATATTTTTATTATTGAAGTTAATCCAAGAGCTTCAAGAACAGTTCCCTTTGCGAGCAAAGCGCGCGGAGTTCCGTTTGC
>JBJSXY010000345.1:0-6009 GCA_046086625.1 Pseudomonadota bacterium
AATGCTGGGTCTCAGCATGATTGATGGAAAAAAATATGATGTTTCTCCGATTGATGAGATTTCAGATAATATGTTTCCGGTAGGGTTGTTATTCATGGGACTTCTCATTGCTTTTGGAATCAGCCTTTATCGAAACTATGATGTTCGATTGGGAACTCTAAACTTTTTTGGAAGGACTTTAACTTTGGCAGAGAAGAGTAAAGAAAAATAAGGCATGTTTGGATCTAACTTTATCATCATTTCCATTTTAACTTTAAATATCTGGGGACTTCCGGGTATAGGCTCATTTAAATTGTCTCCGCTTAGAAAAGAACGGGTTCAAGGGATCTGTCATGAGTTGAAGCGAGCTTCACAAGATCCCTTGGGATGGGATGCAGTAATGCTTCAAGAAGTATGGCTACCCGAGGATCGAAGAATTCTTTCAAAGTGCGGTTATCGGTCGGTGGTTGATTTAAACGATCCCTTCCTTCCTGTCGATTCAGGACTTTTATTTTTATCTAAGCATCCTTTAAGAAATGGCAATAGACTTACGTATCCTGCTATCCCGTTGGGAGCCGATGTTTTAGAAGATGGAGAAGCCTTGGCGCGAAAATCCGCGAATGTAGCGGTGATGATGCATCCCGAAGCAGGGGAGATCTGGTTAGCCAATACGCATTTGGTTTCCTATTACGCTGAAGCAAATGCAGATCAGTATCAAGAAACCCGTCGAAATCAGTTCATTAGTTTTGCGAAATGGGCTAGGGAGCTTGCAGGAGTGAATCCTCTGATTCTTGGGGGCGATTGGAATTTTGGATCTCATAACCATGAGATTTGGGGCGAAAAAAACCAAATTTTATCAGGTTTTGTAGTAAGTAAGGCGTCCGAAACCGAAACCACTCTCAGTGCCGATAATTCGTTTCAGGAAAAGGATCAGGATAGAGTCGATCATATTTTCGCATCTGGCCATTTTGCGTCAGTTGGGGGCCAGTTAGAAATGCACCACCCCATTGAAGCGCAAGGAAAGCTAGTTAATTTATCGGATCATTTTGGATGGTCTGAGACTTTTTCTCTTAGTCGCCCCTGAACGCGCTATAATTAAACACCATGTCTTCTCAACTATCGGGTCTCAAATATCGAGCGGATATTGATGGATTACGAGCAATCGCCGTTTTATTCGTCGTTGGCTACCATGCTTTTCCTGGAAAAATAGTGGGCGGGTTTATTGGGGTAGATATTTTTTTCGTTATCTCCGGATTTCTCATTTCATCGCTTCTTTTTGAAAGCTTTCGTAATGGTTCATTTTCTCTAAACGAGTTTTATTCCAGACGAATTAAGCGCATTTTTCCCTCTCTAGTCGTTGTGCTGTTTACTTGTCTTGTTGCTGGCTGGTTTGTTCTTCTTTCAGATGAATTTGAGCAATTAGGAAAGCATCTTTGGGGGGGAGCCACTTTTATTTCGAATTGGATGCTTTTTCTGGAGTCAGGCTATTTTGACAAAGCTGCCGAAACAAAACCTCTTCTTCATTTATGGAGCTTAGCGATTGAGGAGCAATTCTATATTGTCTGGCCGGTACTCCTTTGGTTCGCTTTTAAAAAGAACTGGAAAGTATTGGCGGTGATTATTGCTCTTTGTACGGGTTCGTTTTTCCTAAATTATTACTTAACGACCCAAAACGTAGCTGCAGCTTTTTTTTCGCCATTTGCGCGGTTTTGGGAGTTACTTAGTGGGGCATGGCTTGCGTGGAGAGTGCGAACTTTTCCGGATAATAAATGGCGGAACTTCATTTCAGTTGTTGGATTCAGTCTACTCTTTGTGGGATGTCTATTAATCCATCCAGAAAAATCGTTTCCAGGCGCTTGGGCTCTCATACCCACATTGGCGGCGGTCTTTTTGATTGGAGCAGGACCCAATGCCTTGATCAATCGGACTATCTTGAGTCACCCTTGGCTTGTTTGGTTTGGTCTTATTAGTTTTCCTCTTTATTTATGGCATTGGCCACTTTTATCTTTTGTTCAGATCATGGAAGAAGACTTTCCAAAAAGAGAGACTCGAATCGTAGCTGTTTTGTTGTCAGTTTTTTTAGCTTGGATCAGTTATCGGTGGATTGAAAGACCCATTCGGTTTGGGAAAGAGAGTAGCAGAACAGTGGCTTACCTAATTGGAGGGCTGGGGTTGGTTGGAGTCTTTGGGCTGACTGTTTATTTGGGACGCGGATTGGATTTTCGTTTAATGGCTTCGAAGAGAGCGCTTCGTGAGATTGTTTCTCATCCCGAGCAAAGAGTGAGTGGTACCGATTGCGCCAAGTACTTACCGGAAGTAAGACAACTGTCCTTTGATGGCTTGTGTACTTTATCGAAAGATAAAGTTCCAACGCTCCTTGTAGTAGGGGACTCGCATACGATTCAGTATCAGGCCGCTTTCTTTAAATACTTTCCAGAGGAGTCTGTTCTTTTATTAGCGCAAACCAGTTGTCTTCCTTTTTCAACGAGTAAACTCGCCAATCCGGAATGCGAGAAGAAAATAAAAGCTTTGGAAAAAATTCTATTGAATCATGCTTCGATCAAAACGGTGTTTTTGGCTGGGCACTGGGCTTATCTTATGAGTGGGGGGTTCCGAGAACAGGGACAAAACTGGCGTCTTCCCGAAGTTCCCACTTCTCAATCCATAAAAAGTTTTTCAGAAAATGCAGAGGGAGTTCTTAAAGCAGCAACGCAATTAGATAGAAAAGTAACGGTGTTAAGAGATATTCCCGATTTAGACTTTGATATTCGCTCATGTTTCGATGTTCGGCCTGTTCGGCTCACTAAAAAAACAATTCGAAGTCCATGCGCTATGACAACAAAGAGTTTTGAAGAACGAACCAAGCCATACGATGAAGTGATGACTCAAGTGCTTGAGAAATTTCCAACCGTTCACGTTTTTGATCCAAGACCGCTATTTTGCGATAAAGAGAACTGCAATGCCACCGATGGCAATAGGCCCCTTTACTTTAATGGAGATCATTTGAATTATCTGGGAGCCGAACGAGTGATTGGAATGCTAAAAATGGCTCCGATGCCTAAGACCTGAACACTGCAAAAGTACAAATAAGGTTGGAACTTAAATGGTTCACGAGTTGCATATGGCTCTCGGTGGGGGGTGCTCGATGCACTTGTTTGCCTTGCTCTTGTTAAGTGTGGGAAGTTTTTGTTTCGATTTTTGCCTGGCGGAAAGGTCTCATGGCCGAAACGAGATTGGTGGTCGATCTTCCGAAGTGGGATTAACTCAACAGCTTTCCTTTTCATTGCAATTTCATCAGGAGATCCCCATGAAGGGGGCAGATCCAAGTCAAAATCTTCAAATTGAATATGGCGGTATTCCCGATACGAAAAATGATAAGCAACGAGCTATCCGAGTTTATAGAGGTCAGAAAGGACATCCATCGGGAGATTTTGAACAAATCGCAATGCAAGCAGGTAAAGCCAGAACTTTAGTTGCTGCAAAGAGAGCGTGTGAGAAACTGGTGCCTTTAGGGCAGTGGAGACTTGTCACTGTTCCCGAAATTATGGCTTTTTTTGTTGATCTAGCACCTTCTTTTGCTCTGCCACAAAATATAAAAAATAAGGGGATTTTGTTCTGGGCTTCGTCTGGCAATGATAAAAAAGACAAAGAGAACAAAGAAACTTTCTTTTCAATTTGGGAGGGAGAGGACCCTTCATTAGACGAACGAAGCTTTTCCAGTTTTCAAACGACTCTTAGAATCGCAGTTGCAAGAGCTAAAAGCCAAGAGGAGAAGCAGACCTATATTGAAACACTCAAACAAACTCGAGAAGGGATTCCTGCTATTTGCGTGATAGGAAGCGAATGATAATGGCGTCCCCACCGGGATTCGAACCCGGGTTTTCACCGTGAAAGGGTGACGTCCTAGGCCCCTAGACCATGGGGACATAATGCCAAGTTCCGGATAATGGTGTTTTTTCAGTGTCTTGGCAAGGGAATTTAGCGGGAAAGTACCTTTACTCTGGCTTTTTTAAACCCTTGAATATCTTGTTGGAATTTCTCAAACACTTCAGCGGCCAGATCCCAGGGGTCAGTCCAAAGTTCTTTTAATCCAGCAGTCGGAATGGGCGTACCTTGAGTTTCTATGTTTAGGCCCATGTGAAACAGAACAGAAATAGGGGAGCGAGTGGCTATTGAAACGCTCAATTTTCTTTTGTCGTAAAAGAGATCGTTTCCTCTTCGAGAAAGATCTCTACCCCCGCGTTCCCAAAGCCGCTGGTAAACATTTCCGACAAAAAGATGCTGAAGCAAAATGCCGGTTTCCAATGAATCGATGAACCACTCCCCAAGAAAATGCAGCATTTTGGGGCTATAGATTGGAGCATTCTGTTTCACGTCTTCCAAATCAACCATTTGATTTAAATCCACTTTAGCAGGCCCTACAAAAGCCACTAAAGCATCTCCCATCAAGTTAAATTTCCGATAGATCCAATGAGGAGCTAGCGGAGTTCCATCGTAGGGAATTTCAGTTTCTTTAGAGAGAAGGGTTTGCAAAGTAATCATTGAAAGGCACCTCGTTTTGCTTGAATGCGCGTTTTAAACGCATGCACGATTCACAAACTCCGCACATTTGTTTACCCATTTCATAGCAGCTCCAAATGAGCTCGAGTGGGAAGTTCAACTGCAGAGCCATTTGTACAATTTGGGTTTTGTCGAGAAGCTCCGTAGGGGAAATAATTTTGACTTGATTAGCGGTTGAAAAAGAAAGCGCTTGATTCAGACTTTCCCGATATTCGGGTGAGTTATCAGGAAAAGTCGCGGCTTCCTCTCGGTTAAATCCGACAATGACATAAGAGGCATCCAACTGCTCCGCAAAGCAAGCTGCGATTTCAATAAAAACCCCATTGCGATTGGGGACCCAAACAGATTCGGCACTCTTTTGAGTTGCAAGTGGGTCATCTAACTGACTTAAAGATAAGTGTGGAAGCTCTTGGCTTTGTGAAGCTCGTAAGAGACTACTTTTTCCTTTTTCTGCAAAGAAGGGCAAGCTTAAGTGTTGATAAGCAATGTTGAAGTAGCTAGCTACTCGACTAGCGTGTTCACGTTCTTTGGGGGCAGCTTTTTGACCATAGTCAAAAGTAAGAGCCAATTTGATTTCGTAGCCCTGCTTTAGGGTCATGGCTAGCGCCACTGACGAATCAAGCCCAGAAGAGAGTAGGGCAATGGCTGCTTTGTTTATTCCCATAAGACCCGAGTAACACGGGTCATCAGGATTCTCAAGAGAAGTGGGAAATGGCCTTTAGAACTGGTCTTTTATGCGGTCTACGCGTCGATTTAAATCTTCCACTTTTCGAACAAGTTCTTTGAGTCGACCCGTCACTGAGCCGGGGGAAGTTTGAGTGGGGGGTTTTTCTCCAAAACCCACAAACTGTTTGAGATTGTGATTTAAAGCATTTTTGGACAGGGGCATCGACATTTTCTTTTCAGACATCGGAACTCTCCTCAAAAAGCCAGTCGTAATATGAATTAACCTACGGCATAGAGCCGCTTTTCTTTAATCAGTAGCCACACTGAGCGTTGAATTCCCTGCGGCGGATTGTCTAACTTGTTCTTTTTCCAGAGTTCTCCTAACTCCGTTCTTAGTTGCGTTGAGGAAAAGGAAAGCGCCTTTATGTCACAGAAGCGAATCGAATGCTGATCTTGACTATAAGCAAGGTGATTTTTATCGATAAAATGACCATCGATTATGCCGACTTTTTGAAGTAATTGTTGGGGATCTTCCCTATTTCCGCCATTTCTTTTGATGACGATCCAATCCACTAATTGAAATAACTCGTTCGCTGATTTCCATTCCGAAAGTCGAGAGAGAATATCATCTCCAATAATCAGAGTGATAGGTTCGCGTTGAAGAGAACGCAACTGTTTGACAGTCTCAATTGTAAAAGAAGGCTCCCTTTTTTTTATTTCCCAATCCAGGATTTCAATTCGAGAATCCATTCCTTGTGTCGCTGTCTCCAAAAGCAAGAGTCGGTCAGCTGGTGAAATGGAAGG
>JBJSXY010000346.1:0-2770 GCA_046086625.1 Pseudomonadota bacterium
TACAGAAGCAGCCGCATCACGAATGCAGTCTTTTAAAGCACTATTTGAAGTCACGCGCTCGCAAATCTGAAAAGCGGTTAATAACTGCACGCCGCTCGTAACAAGTGTGGAGAGGGTTCTAGTAAAAATGGCAATGCCCGATCTCAAAATGAGAAGCCCAAAGACAGGCACCTTTAACAAATAGGGATCCACTGCTTTTTTAATTTTTGGTTTTTGATAGGCAAACTTAATAACTACTACGAGGCCTATAATACCGCTAAACAATTTAATATAATTAGCCTGAAACCAATTAGACACATTAATCACAAACTGAGTGATCGCCGGGAGAGGCTTACCGGGTGGCAACATTGAAGTGATCTCAGGGACAACCTTTGCCAGCAAAAACGAAACGACTCCTATTGCCACCACTAAAGTAATGGCTGGGTAAATCATGGCTCCAATAACTTTACGTCGGATATTATTCAGCTTCTCTAATTGCTGACCGATTCTCACTAAAGACCTGTCTAATGAACCGGACACTTCACCTGCTTCAATCACTCGAATAAAAAATTCAGAAAAAGCTTTTGGATATTTCTGGAGAACCTCGGCAAAGCTTCCCCCTGATTCAATGTGCTCTTTGACATGAATCAACACTTTCTTAAAGCCGGGTCTTCGCTCTTGCTCCGATAAAATTTGAAGAGCCATCACAATGGTGACACCTGAATTCACAAGCGAAGAAAGTTGACGAGTAAAAATAATCAAACCTTTTAAATCGATTACTTTTCCAAAATTTAAATCAAAATTAAAATTGGCAGAAACGCTCAAAACATCTTTTTCAAGCTTTCGAGGGCGGATCTCCATTTTTCTAAGCCGCATTTGTGCATCTTCGTAACTCGCAGCTTCGATGATACCCGAAATGGTTTTGCGTTTTTTGTTAGTTCCACTGTAACGGTATTTCACAGTTTAACTCCCTATCTTAAGGAAACCTTACGCGGTGATTGATTTAAGAGTTTTATGAGATCCTGGGGCTCAGGAGCTGCTGCCACTGCTTCTGATTCCTCTACTAAGCCCGCCTTTACTAACCTTTCGAGAGATTGATTCAAAGTAACCATGCCGGATTCCTCCTGACTGAGAAGCATGGATGAAGGAATCTGATGGAGTTTGTTCTCTCTAATAAGATTTCGAATGGCTGCATTAGGAATCATCACATCGGCAGCGACAACTCTTCCTCGTGTGTCTTTTCTGGGCAGTAAGACTTGAGAAATAACTGCTTCTAAACTCAACGATAACTGGACTCTGATTTGTTCTTGGTTCTCAGATGAAAAACTTTGAATTATTCGATTGATGGTTTGATAGGCGCCGCTTGTATGTAACGTTGAAAAAACCAAATGGCCGGTTTCCGCTAAAGTGAGTGCTGCTTCAATCGTATCTCTATCCCGCATTTCGCCCACCATTACAACGTCGGGATCTTCTCTCAATGAAGCTCGCAAAGCGACCGAAAAAGAATTGATATCACTTCCCAATTCTCGCTGATTCACCACACTTTTTCGATGAGAGTGCAGATACTCGATAGGGTCTTCAATTGTCAGGATGTGAAGATTATCGACAGTGTTTAAATAATCAAGCATCGAAGCCAACGTGGTGGTTTTTCCAGATCCAGTGGCCCCGGTTACTAAAATAAGTCCTTTGGGCTTGTGAACCAGGTCCTGAACAATATCGGGAAGACCTAAGGTTGACACTTTGGGTATATCGAAAGGAATGTGTCGAAAAGCGCCGGCAACTGTACCTCTTTGAGAAAAAATATTCGCTCTGAACCTGGCCAAATCTTTTATACCAAACGATAAATCTACTTGATGCTCATTTTCGAGTTGTGCCTTTTGCTTCTCAGTTAAAATGGAATAACACAGATCTTTAGCTCCATTTGGATTCAAAGAATCTAATTTGGTTCGAACTAAACGGCCGTCAATTCGAAACGTTGGCGAACATCCCGAGGTGATATGCATGTCGGAAGCTTTGTTTTCAAGCATTGCTTTTAAAAGGCGATTAAGACTTGTCATTTTTTAAGAAGATCTCCATCGGGTCTCGAGTTATTTAGAACTTCATGAAGAGTTGTTTCCCCACGCATCAATTTTAGAAGGGCGCTTTGTCTTAGAGTCAGCATTCCCTTTTCTATGGCTATTTTTTTGAGTTCATCTGAATTGGCGCCTTTAACAATCATATTTCGGATTTCCTCATCCAAAAATAGAACCTCAAAAATGCCCTTACGGCCTTTATATCCAGTTCCAGCGCATTTATCGCACCCTTTGGCTTTCATTGGAGTACATTTAGACAGCCACTCTTGAGGCATTTCAGCGTCCCTCAAGATGGCTTCCGTGACGGATGAATCGGCTTCTTTGCATTTTGGACATAGCATCCTAACTAATCTTTGAGCCTGAACTAACGTTACGGCAGCCGTAATCAAAAATGGTTCAAGGCCCATGTGTCGTAAACGGCTAATCGTGCTGCTCGCGTCGTTCGTGTGCAAAGTCGAGAACACCATATGGCCAGTCAGTGCGGCTTTTACAGAAACCTCTGCTGTTTCTTGATCGCGAATTTCCCCCACCATAATGATGTCTGGATCTTGTCGCAAGAAAGACCGAAGCGCTCCTGCGAATGTCATACCGATGGATTCTTTTACGTGAACCTGATTGATCCCCAGAAGCGTGTATTCCACTGGATCTTCCGCTGTCGATAAATTTACATCGGGAGTATTAAGAGCTGAGAGAGCCGCGTACAAAGTAGTTGTTTTACC
>JBJSXY010000347.1:0-2068 GCA_046086625.1 Pseudomonadota bacterium
GGGGAAGAGCGCCCACTTTCGGCGCTAAAAATCCTACAAAATGACAAGTTCTGTCAGTTTTGAAATCACTTTAGCCTGAATACTGTTGGTCTTCACTTTGCATTTTCCCCTGGCTGCGGTGGGGGGCACCTTGCGAGACTCATTACTTATCTTTAGCATCTTTGGCGTTTTAACTGCGGGGTTTTTTGGCCTTATTTCCTCATCCAAAACGGTTAGTAAAAATAAACCTCAGCTATTAGGAGACATCCAGCATGAAAGCACAAATCATCGACGTCATGAACAAAAGCGGCTTGTTAAATCGCGCACGCGAATTACAAGAGAAGCTTCAGAAAGTGATCAACTCCCTGATCTCTACGAAAGAGAAGACTCAAGAGAAGGATTCTCAGTAGAAGAAGATTCTGAGTTATTGACTTCATCTGAGCAGCTAGCAGGAGAATCTGTGATTGCAGGAGTTCCTGTAGCTGCTTGGGTGAGGGCAAATAGAAATAAGCTCAAAGATTTTGAAGTTTCTCCACCTTCTAATCAAAGCCTTCGTGTCTATGTGGGGTGCTACGAACTAAAAAAGGGTCCACAGACCGTAGAAAAAGAAGCCTGCCAAAAGCTTCTAACTGCTAAAGACGCTAAACTTTTCAACGAAAGAAATCGTTACTAATTTTATCCCCTCGAGTATTCTTCTCGGGTGCTTTCCTTTATTTCATTTTTGCTCTTAAAACTTCCTCCTGAAACTGCACATGCTCTTGCACTGTTTTTGTTGAGAATTTACCAGTTTATCAGGACCCGGTTTTTTTCCCCCATAGAGTTAGGTTCTTTTTTAATTAAAATCCCCCCCCGGTATGAAATTAAACTTCGAAGCCGCCTGGGCTTAGCAGCGGGTTTTGATAAAAATGCGGAAGTGTTTCCGGCTTTACTAAACTTAGGTTTCGGCTTCGTCGAAGTGGGCACCGTTACTCCTCTGCCTCAAGGAGGAAATCCTCCTCCTCGAATTTGGCGAGTGGCCCCTCAGGCCCTCGTTAATCATATGGGTTTTAATAGTGTGGGGCTGAAAGAATTTCACAGAAATCTCAAAAAACACAAGAGCCGGATCAGTGCGCCTGTATTTGCGAATATTGGAAAAAACAAAGCCACTCCTATCGAAGATGCTTTGTCAGATTATGAGCAATGTATTGGAGCGCTACGAAATCTCGTGAGTGGTTTTGTCGTGAACATTAGTTCACCGAATACCCCAGGGCTAAGAGAGCTTCAAAGTATGAGTTTCTTGCAGAGCTTAGCTCCTATTCTTCCATCAGATAAACCTACCTTTATCAAGCTGGCTCCCGATTTAACAAAACCTGAATTTGAAGAGTTGTGTGACTGCATCCTTTCCAATGAACGAATCAGCGGGGTGGTATTAACCAATACTTCCCGGGCTCTGAGTGAGATACGAGGCTTTTCCAAAGGAGGTCTCTCAGGCCCGCCACTCTTATCAACGAGTTTGGATTGGGTGGAAAAAGCACGAAGTATTTTTAAGGGAAAGAAAATGATTATTGGAGTGGGGGGAGTAAGCTCACTCGATGAGGCTCAGAAAATGCGAGAAGCAGGAGCTGACTTAGTTGAGATTTATACTGCTTTTATTTATCAAGGTCCAAAACTCGTAAAAGAAATTACGAAGGTTTTTTAATAAGCTTTTTGAGGGCTGCTTCATCGAGCAGTTTGATTCCTAGGCTCCGGGCTTTATCGAGCTTACTGCCCGCTTCTTCGCCCACTACTAAGTAGTCAGTTTGCTTACTCACCGAACTGGTTACTTTGCCCCCATTTTGTCGAATGAGTTGAGAAGCTTCATCTCTTGAAAGCGAGGGGAGGGTGCCTGTAATCACAAAAGTTTTACCCTTGAGTTCTCCCTCATGGCCGCCTTTTGCCACTTCCCATTTTGGATGAACCCCCTTTTTTAAAAGCCTTTCTATTTCATTTCGATTTTTAGCTTCATCTAGAAACTCTCGGATTTTCTCTGTCACTGTGGGACCCACTTCTTCGACTTGGGTAAGGTCTTGATCGGTTGCGTTGAGAAAGCGAGTCAAAGAACCAAAATGAA
>JBJSXY010000348.1:0-2433 GCA_046086625.1 Pseudomonadota bacterium
AACAGGAATCGGAGTGATTCTCTTCCTCTAAAACCAGACGTGTAGTCCGGGCATAAAGGTATAAATCTGTGAGTGTGAATTTATAAAAGCTCGAGTTTCTAGTTTGAAATAAACATCGGAAATGGGAAACATCACTGAAAAAGTAGGTGATATGTAAAATCGTCTTCCGACGATATCATTAGATTGATCCCAATCAAACGTATGTCGATCTGAAAGAGCGGCTCCTCCCAGACCAAACATAAACCGGAAAGCTTCATCTCGATCTGAAATCAAGTATTTGAAGGAACCCACTGCAAGATTATAAGCTGAAACTTCTGCTGCTCCCTCAACGTAAAGTTTCCCCACCAGATTTACTCCAACTTGGAGGGAGATGAGACTTGAGTTCCAAAGCTTACCACTCGTTCCATTGCTGATAGCTGCCCCCCAATTAACCGAAGCATAAAAGTTTGCGTTGGCTTCTCGGTTGAGCATTTCTACAGTTTGGTAGCTAGCAATGACTCGAGGAATGGATGACTCCAAAACGGGGGGACTCCCATCTCGCGGTAAATCCAAAGCTTGCTCGCTAATATATCTAAAAAGAGAGCGCCGGAAGGCCAACTTAAAATAATGTTCAGCCATTTCTATATCGAGGTTTTCCTGATTTCCCTCGAGAAAAGCCTCACTGTGAGCATAAATTTGATAAGGATTTCGTTTGTCATAAATGTAAACGTCGACATTTTTGGGAAGAAACACGGTTGATACTAAAATATCGGATTTCGTGTTCGCCACTGCTAGTCTTAACATGTCTAGGGACACGCCCTTTAGCTTATAGTCACTGCTTCTCACGGGAATATCTGAATCAAAACTCTGCAAGGTTTCTTGCACGTTTTTTTTCACAAAATCATTTGAGATAAGATTTGTATAATCGATGGGTGAAAGGACTTGAATATGAGCCCATTCTTTCTCCCCACTTTTCAATTTGCTTAAAAGAGATGCCTTTGCTTTTTGTTGGAGGGAATAAGCTTTTTGCTTTGCTGAATCTTCGGCTTTACCGACAGAAGGGAACGTGAAAGCCAGGAGGGTCACCAGAAAGAAGAAAAAAAGGTTGCGGTTTTGAATAAGCATCTAATTTAAATTATCGGAGTTCCTTCACATTCTCTTGATAACGTGTTGCTTCTCAAGCAGAACATTTTTGTGCTACGCTTCAGTTTGGGTATTAAGATGTTGCTTTGGAACTTTTTTGATTTTTCTAAGTGGTCACTTAAAGAGCTAGAAGCTGCTTCAGGTCAAAAATCAAAAGAAACTAACCTTTTGTATCAGCGCTCTTTTCTGGCGGGGAGACTAGCTTTACAACGGCTTCTTCAGGATAAGGGTTTGTCACTTGAAATTACCACTCATGAAAAGTTTGGTTTTTTGATTTTAAAAGACGGCTTTGGCTCAATTGCACACACAGAGCAAGTTTGCGTGGCCGTTGTCTCATCAGAACCTGTTGGAATCGATATTGAAAGCACTCAACGAATGGCCTCTCACATTCTTGCCAAAATTGCATCTCCAGATGAAATTGAAAAATTAAATTTGTTTCAAAACGAATTGAGCCCTCTGATAAAAGATAAAGGGCTTTTTTTATGGACTGCTAAAGAAGCCTTTTCGAAAGCGATTGGATTGGGATTACGAAAAGGAGTCCAAGATCTCAAAATTCATTTAATGGGAGAATCTCCCTATCAAACAGAAACTAAACTTCAAAGTCCGATGAATCTAAGAGAGCCTGTTATTTCTTTCTTATCTGAAGAAAAATATTTAATTAGCTTGTGCTACCAGAAAGACCTAGAAGCTAAGCGCCTTCGACTAAATCGATAGGTGAATCCATCGACTGATTTTTTCCATTTGGAAAGGAAAGCTTAGCTGGATCTTCTCCTGGAAAGAGTTTGTTTAATTCCATGAGGGAAGTTAGGGCAAGAGCAAATCCAAAAACTGCATTGAAAGCGATTAACATTTGGCCAAATTCAGTAATCTCAGGAAACTGAACAGCGGCATCCCAAAGAAGTCCTGCACTTAAGAGGGCTGTCCAGAGCCCCCAGCCCAATCTCAATGCTAAAAATAATGGCTTTTTATTAAATGCAAAAATCAAAAGACAGAACGGAATGGCGAACAGTTCTGCAGTTTCTTGATAGAACTTTAACCAACCCACAGGATTTTCCTGAAGGATGCCAAAAGGGCTAGGAACCACTACAAAAAGGGCCACTGCGATCACTAGCTGCAAAAAAAGAAGAAGAGCCGATTTCATACACCCTCTATCGCGTCGCGTCTTATACTGCCGCTTTGCTCTTCCCTTATCGGGCCTCTTTAAACGGATATTTACTCTCTTTCTTACCGGTGATAATCCTTGTGCCTTACCTGTAAGTCACCAAAGGTTCTAAATCTCTGGATAGGCGTGGAGCAGGTTGGCAAAAAGGG
>JBJSXY010000349.1:0-4567 GCA_046086625.1 Pseudomonadota bacterium
CTTTTTTCTGAAAAATTTGAATTCGTTCTTAGTAAGGATAGAAAAAAAATTGAAGCGGCTAATCCAGAGCAAGCAAAGGAATTTGATAATCTTGGCATCTACTTACAAAAGGATTCCCTATGAACACAAATGGCAAGCCAGACATTCTGATTGAGGGGGTTTCAAAATTATTCAAAGTGGGATTTGGAAAAACTAAAGTGGGAGTTCGAGACTTAAATCTAGCTATTCCCAAAGGTCAGGTCGTGGGCTTATTAGGACCTAATGGATCTGGAAAATCTACTACGATTAAAATGATTCTGGGTTTCTTACGGCCCAGCGCTGGAAACATCTGGGTTTGTGGTCATCAAGTTCCAAACCGAATGACTCGATCGTTCATTGGATATCTTCCTGAGAATCCGCGATTTCCTAAGTTTTTATCGGGCAGAGCTCTTTTGCAGTTTTATGGAAAGTTACTGGCTCTATCGGGTAATGAGTTAGAGAAACGAATCGACTTCCTACTTGAGTTAGTGAACCTTGCCGGAGCAAGTCATGAGAAAGTTCAAGGATATAGCAAAGGAATGACCCAACGTTTGGCAATTGCTCAAGCTTTATTGAACAAACCACGCCTTCTTATTTTTGATGAGCCCATGAGCGGACTCGATCCTCTGGGGCGAAAAGATATTCGAAGCCTCATTGGGAGAATTCACATGGAATTACCTGAGGCGAGTATTTTTTTCAGTTCCCATATTTTAGAAGATATTGAACAGCTTTGCTCCATGGTAGCCCTACTAAAAAAAGGCCAACTTCAAACCTTTTGTTCCATTGATGAACTTTTGAAAAGTGAAAGTCAGAAATTTGAAGTCGCTGTGAGAAGCTCTCAAGAAACGGAGTTGAAAACCTTGAATGGAACGGACGAACTGATTGATTTTCTCCACTTGTCCAAGTCAAAGGGGCTACTGATTAGCTCAATAAATTCCCAAAGAAAAACTCTTGAAGAAGCTCTTTTCAGAGATAGTAACACCATGGGGGCTCACACATGAAAACCGTCCTTTCCATCAGTGCGATTACTTTAAAGGAACTGCTTCATGAAAAAGTTTTTTATCTCATTGGAGGATTTGCGTTGCTTGCCGTTGGAGTTTCTCTGCTGTTGGGGGATCTCACTTATGCAGAGCAATCCAAGATCACTCTTGATTTTCTTCTGGCAGGAATCGAATTAACCAATCTTCTTTTCTCCGTCTTTATGGGGATTACTTTGTTGCATCGAGAACTCAATTTGGGTTGGATTGCGATGGTTTTATCAAAACCCGTTTCAAGAACTAGTTTTCTTCTGGGGAAATTTTTGGGCCAGCTTTTTGTTCAGGCACTTGTTATTCTTTTCATGGGATTACTCACTTGGGGCTTGTGTTCTATGAGCGAAATCACAGTCGTTTCAAAATCTCTTTTTCAAAGCCTGCTCCTTATGTTTTTCGAAGGAATTATCATGAGCTCTGTGGTTTATCTTTTTGCCGTTAATTTGGGAGCTCTTCTTGCAGCCACTAGCAGTCTTTTAATCTATGCACTTGGAAATTTCACGGCGGGCGCGGAAAAAACCAACCAAGCTTTGCAACAAAGCTATGTGTGGACATTTTTGAAAGGGGTTTTTCCCAATTTTAGAATTCTTAACATGAAGACACTTGCAGCTTACGGGCTCTCAGTTGAATGGAATCTCATTGGAATTTTGTTTATTTATACGTTGATCTGCTCACTTATGTATTTCACTGTCGCATCTATTAGTTTTTCCAGAAGGGACATTCTTACTTGATCCCCGATTTATTTTTTGTTGCAATCTTAGGTTTGATTTGGGGAAGTTTCTTCAATGTTTGCATTATTCGCATTCCTCAGAGCAAATCGGTTGTTCGAAACCGCTCTCACTGTCCTTCCTGCCAAAATCCCCTGAAGTGGTATCACAACATCCCTGTCCTGAGTTTCTTATTTCTTCGCGGCCAGTGTGCTTTCTGTCACAATAGAATTTCCATTCAATATCCTCTGGTCGAACTGTCTTCTGCCATTCTTTTTTCAGGGTTATGGTGGATTTACGGTTGGTCCTTACCTTGGATTTTCTACACCCTTTTTGCTTCGATGCTTTTAATTATTACTGTGATTGATTTACAGCATATGATTATTCCAGATGAACTTAGTTTATCCGGGATTGTTTTGGGTTTTGTCTCGGTTTTTTTTACTCAGGAAATGGCTTGGTGGGATTCTCTTTTAGGGGCTGCTCTTGGAGGCGGGGTCTTCTTGGGAATTGCACTGCTTTATGAAAAAATAACCAAACAAGAAGGTCTTGGCGGTGGAGATATCAAATTACTGGCTATGATCGGAGCTTGGTTGGGAATTCAATCCATCTTAATAGTCATTGTTATTTCAAGTGCCTTGGGTTCAATTCTAGGCATCGGTCTTATGTTATTTAAAAGAAAAAATTTGAAGACAGCGATCCCCTTTGGACCTTTTCTTGCGGCGGCAGCTATTATTTATCTCCTTTGGGGACATCCCATCAAACAACAATTATTCCCAGGAATGTAATACAGACCCAAAATGAACTCATCACCGATCGTTGTTTTAGCAGGGGGCAATGGATATATCGGAGGAACCACGGCTTTTGCTTTGAGAGAAGCGGGATTTCGACCTGTAATCATTGACAACTTCTCTACGAGCAAGAAAGGAACCCTGAAGGGCTTCGAAATTTTTGAGACGGATCTCACAGATTTTGAGGAAACTAAAAGCACTCTGAAAGAAATAGGGGCCGTTGCTGGGATTATCCACTTTGCAGCCAAAGCCCTCGTTCCGGAAAGTTTTGAAATTCCCGGAACCTATTTTAAAAATAATCTTTTATCTGCGATTAATTTAGCGGAAATTGCCGTTGAATTAGGAGTTTCAAACTTTATCCATTCTTCCAGCTGTGCCGTTTATGGAATTCCCAAAAACGTACCGATATTAGAAACTTCATTAAGCTCTGCAAACTCTCCTTATGGGGATACTAAAATCATGGCTGAAATTTTGTTAAATCGGTATCAACAAATGCGGAAATTAAACGTTATCCATTTGAGGTATTTTAATCCAGCCGGAGCGTGGACCCAACACAGTTGGGGGGAAGCGCATGATCCCGAAACCCACCTGATACCGAATATTATCCTTGCAGCTCTTAAAGATCGGCCCGTATCCCTTTTTGGAAATCAACACCCCACTTCCGATGGCTCGTGTGTTCGCGATTTTATCCATGTTGTGGATTTGGCTGAAGCTCACGTAAAAAGTCTTCAATTGATGCTTCAAGGAAACAATATGCCGCTCTGTTTAAATATCGGTCGAGGCGAAGGATACTCCGTATTACAAGTGATTGAGACGGCTCAAAAAGTAATCGGAAAAAAGATTCAGATAAAACTGGAGCCTGCTCGAGAGGGAGATCCCCCTCAATTAGTGGCAGATTCCTCTCTCATGAAACAAATCTTAAATTGGTTCCCTAAACGAGAACTTTCCACCATGATTCAAGATGATTGGACTTGGCGCTCTTCGATTGTAAAATAAAGAAATGCAGACCTTAACTCAAACTCCTGCCCAAGACATTTGGGAAAAATGCAGCATGTGCAAAAAGATAATTCCGTGGGGTGCGAAATGGTACAAATGTTCGGTTTCCACCTGCAATAGAGTTCGGTTTCGTCTCCAGTTTTGTAGTGTGGAATGCTGGGATGCCCATGTTCCTGGCCAAAATCACCGAAGCGCACACTGTACTGAACAAATCGCCCCTAAAAAGCCCTAAACTGCTAAAAATAATTCAAAATCGGTGTTTTTTAAGGCTTGCCACCTAAGTTTTCCTCCGGCATAACTTTGGGTTTTCAAAGCTCAACGGAGGAAAAATGCTTACAGTGATCTTCGCTCTGGCAGGTGCCGGAGTCCTAACCGCAGTTTATTTGTCTCGCTATGTAATGGCCCAGGACTGTGGGACCCAGAAAATGCAGGATATCTCTAATGCAATCAAAGAAGGTGCCGAAGCTTTCTTGCGCAGAATGAATAAAACCATCTTGGTTTTAAGCGTTGTGTTCGCTGTTTTCCTTTATGCATTTTATCTTAATTTCAAGGGAGCTGAAGTCGCCCGTAACATGACGATTGGCTTTTTATTAGGGGCTTTATCCTCTGCCCTTTCCGGTTTTGTTGGGATGTACGTATCTATCCGCTCCAACATCAGAACGGCCGCAGCAGCTACAAGCAGCTTAGCGAAAGCGCTCCAAGTTTCTCTCAGAGGGGGCGCGGTTTCTGGTTTAGCAGTGACTGCTTTAAGTCTACTTGGCGTCGTGGGTCTTTTTGTTTTGTTCGGCGGAACCGAAGACATGTCAGCTACTCAGCTTAAAGATATTGCTCTTCAATTAGTGGGTTACGGCTTTGGAGCTAGCTTTGTGGCTCTCTTTGCTCAATTAGGTGGCGGTATTTACACCAAAGCGGCCGATGTGGGTGCGGATTTAGTTGGCAAAGTGGAAGCTGGAATTCCTGAGGACGATCCAAGAAACCCTGCTGTGATCGCTGATCTAGTAGGTGATAACGTCGGTGACTGTGCCGG
>JBJSXY010000350.1:0-2331 GCA_046086625.1 Pseudomonadota bacterium
GAACTGGGACTACATATGCTGCCCAAGATCTTTTCTCTTGAATTGCCTTGAGAACTTGACTTAAGTCCTCATCACAAATTGAATCTCTTGTCCATTCCTCGATGTCTCTAAAGTCATTCTCCTGAGAGTCCGCATAATAACCACTAGTTAGAAAAGGAGCTTTTCCACTGTTTTCAGCCTCTTTAAGCTCATAGATTTCCAGCTTTTCAGCAAGAGCTTTTTGACTTTGAGAGCCAATAATCTCAGAGAGAAATCGTTTTGCACTGAGAATTAAACTCTCAGTATAAGGCCGATAAATCTTAAGCTCATAAATCTTAGGCTCATAAACCCGGATTTTAGAATAATTACGTTTTCCTTTACGATTGCTGCGCCCAAATCGCTGAACTAGGGAGCTACAAGGTGCTAGTTCAGTGATCAAAACATCAGCATCTAGGTCTAAACTCATTTCGCATACTTGTGTTGTCACTGCGATTGCTGCTTTACCTTCTTGCTGAAAAGCTTCAATGACTTCCTCATGTCGCTTTTGGCGATCCATCAGCCTGAAACGACTGTGATAGCAAAGTACAGAACCCGATATTCCTTGTTCCTTATCGAGTTTTTGAGCTTCTTCCTGACAACGATCAACAGTATTCACAACCCACAAAACTCGCTCACCAGCAAGATATGAATTAATCGCATCCTTTCGAGCTTCTTCATAATTATTGAATTCAATACAATAGCGCTCCTTTTCTTCGCTCTCTCTGAGTTCATCCACTTCTTGACAATCCCTATCTTGGTTGGGATACAGTTCAAAGCCCTCAACATCTTCGATTTCTTGCCTGCGAGTATTGGAAAGTGTTGCAGTCATGCAGAGAACAGGCACATCAAATTCTTTGAGAAATGCCATGGCTTGGTCAAACATATGACGACTATAAGCATGAATTTCGTCAAGAATGATCGCTGAGTCTGCTAGTAACGGCAAGAGGACTGTAGATCCATAATCAAAGCTCAAAAATGCTAAGAAGCGATCAACAGTTGATGAGAAATATCGTTTTTCCCACAAGCCAACGCCGTACAATCGGGGATCGGGCTGATAGTTTTTAGCAGCCAGACAAAGATTTGGATCATCAGATACCATGTCAAATTCATGTACCTGATTTAATCTGAGTTCCTCCTCCTGCTTTTTTCTTAGCTTCTCTAGCTCATACTCGCTAGTTCCATGAATCATGCCAGCATCTTGCTCTGGAGCCGCAGCAATATACTCTCGAAATCCCTCAGTTGCAGTGGCACGAGTGGGGTATAGAAAAATGACACGGCCAATTTCGCGACGACGTGCTACACCCTTAGCCCATAGATAGGCAGCTAGCGTTTTTCCTTGGCCACAACCCGCTTGCAGAAGAACTCGATCTCCAAGATTTTCTGCTTTAAGTTGGAAGGGCTTGACAGAAAATATTTCACCCCTTTCCTTCGCTTCAGCAGCAAGCTTTTCATATCGGGGTTGAAGAATATCTGTTTCGATATCTTCTGGTTGGATTGCAGGACGATGTAGCTTTAGCTGAATCCACTCAGAAATATCTTTACCCTCACGAACGAGTCCTGACGCTGCCGTATCTGCTGCGATGAGACCAGCTTTTAAGGCAAGGTGTAGTGCTCTTCTTTTATCACGTTGTGAGTTAGGCGTACCAACTCTGATCGAATTCCAAAAACTGTTACGCCCTTTTCCAGAGGCTTCCTTCGCGGACTCTTTAGCTGACTGCCATTCTTGATCTTGACGCTTCCAGCTTGCCGGTAGACTAGGCAATGGATCTGATAGGTCTAGGTGCTGTGCAATTCTTTTGAAAATTGCATTAACCTGATCAGAGTCTAAATTAAGCAATAGCTCTTGCTTATTGTTCTGTAGCGGTTCAAACCACTTGGGCCCGGTTTTGAGATGATGCCCAACAATTGCAGCCGTCACCAAAAGTCGATCAAATTTTTTTTCACCCAGCTCGGCAGGACTGAGCCATTGAATGACAGAAGGAAAATGAAATAGCAGTCCACCTAAATGTTCATGACGAAACGTTTGCTTCAAATCTGATCCAGGCCTTAAAATGGCTTGAAATTCAGGATTTGCCTTACCAAGATCATGTCCTAGTGAAGCAATAGACAGCAGTAGTTGAAATCGATTCTGATCATCTGTAGCTACTTTGAAAAAGCGAAGCCAGTTTTTCAGAATGCGATCTCGAAAAATAAATTGTGCTGCTGTTTCAGTGTCCAGCAAATGTTGCTTGAGGGAAATTTGTGGCTTGCTTTTAGCCCAGAGGTTATCTGTCATGGCGATCACCTGCTAGGACAAACGGCAAGAAACAAAAT
>JBJSXY010000351.1:0-4460 GCA_046086625.1 Pseudomonadota bacterium
CACAAGTCTTCTAGGTTTTCCCGTTGTCGGATTACAATGACTGAGTCGCCATCTACCAGAACCTCTGCTGCTTTTGGTCTCATGTTATACTGAGAGCTCATCGACGCTCCATAGGCACCACAGAATCCAATCCAAAGATAATCGCCGGTCTTTGCAGGGCTTAACTTTCGTTTGAGTCCCAGAAAATCAGATGTTTCACAAACGGGCCCCACCACATCCACGAGTTCCTGTATCCCTCTTCTTTTTTCACAAACCTCGATTGGGTGGTAAGCCCCATAAAGCGCGGGTCGAATAAGTTCGGTCATTGAGGCATCGATAATAAAAAACTTTTTATGAGGGTTAGATTTCACATAAAGAATTTCTGAAACCAAGATCCCGCTTTCCGCAACAATCCATCTTCCTGGCTCAACCACCAAAAGGTACGGCTTTCCTTTTAGCGGTTTCTGAATGGCGTTTGCGTATTCAGTGATGGAAGGAGTCTTCTTGCCTTCATAAGAAACGCCAAAGCCCCCCCCGAGGTCCAGGAACTCAATCGGGTAATTGTGAGCCCGCAAGTTATCAGCAATATGAACGAGGCGCTTGGAAGCCTGTGCATAGGGGCTTATGTTTTTAATCTGACTTCCCAAATGACAAGACAAGCCCACTAAAGATAACTCAGGAAAACTTCTCATTAGTTCGAGCGCTTCTTTAATTTGTGATTCTGGAATTCCAAATTTGGTTTTGTAGAGGCCAGTAGCAATGTAGGGATTCGTCTTAACGTTAATATTCGGGTTAATTCTCAAGCTGATTCGAACTCTGCTTTTTTCCTGCTTTGCGAGCGCTGCGATAAAGGAAAGCTCTTCAAGAGACTCTACATTGAAAGAAAACAACCCATTCTTAATGCCCGTGCTAATTTCATTCTTTGTCTTTCCAACGCCAGAAAAAATAATTTTGTTTGAGGGAAGGCCGGCCACCAGCGCTTTTTTAAATTCCCCTCCAGAGACCACATCGGCTCCAAGTCCTTCCGAAAAAATAATATTTAATAGGGACAAATTTGAATTCGCTTTCAACGCGTAGCAAGCCAAAGTGGGATGATTTGAGAAAGCCTTCAAAAGAGTTCGACAACGCTCTGTTATGTTTTTTTTCGAGTAAGCAAAAAGGGGGCTGCCATATTTTTTAGCAAGACTTTTCAGAGAAACTGAGTCTAAAAAAGCTAACCCCGATTTGTAAGTAACTAGCGGCATTCTATTTTCCAGCACAGAAATGCAGAAATCGATCTACTAATTGATGACCAAAGAGGTGACGAGATCGATCAGAAGATTTCGGTTCCTTTTCAGGGTGCGGTTGAAATGTCCAAATGGGAAGAGAGTGATGCGCAAGTCCTTCAATGGGAACTGCTTCGCTTTCTGCTGTAACTAAAAAATCTTTTGGCACCGTCACAACATGTTCTTGATGAGAAACGTAGAGTTCTCCTTTACGCGAGGCACCCCAAAGTGGGTTCTCTTTTAAAGTGACTTCTCTAAAGCCCAAATGCTTTTTCTGATCTGGAAAAACAAAATCCACTTTGCCGTCAAAAAGATGAGCAATGAGTTGGTGGCCAAAGCAGAGACCCAGCGTGGGCGTTTTTTGTTCGAAATGTTTTTTTAGAAAATCGCCTAATTCGATTTGCCACGGAAGCTTTTCATTAACGCTGCTTAAACTTCCTAAAATGATGATGCCCTTAATATTGCCATCACTCATTTTATGAATTGAGTTCAAACCAAAAAGTGCGGGCAGATGATAAGTTAACGAAATTTGTGCGGTTTCAGCCAGGCGATTAAATGTTTCTAATTCCGGTGTTTTAACTGCCGGATCAATGACGAGGATTTGCGGGGTCTTTGACTTAACCATGTAATATCAAATGGTTACATGACAACAGGAACAAGTCTAGCTTTCATTTTCCGAATCAGCTACTTTATGCCCAGCGTCATGACACCAGAAGCCCATAAATTTTTACCCACCACCCGCCAAGAAATGCAGGCTCGTGGCTGGAGTGAAGTCGATATTGTCTTTGTGACGGGTGATGCTTATGTGGATCATCCCAGTTTTGCGATGGCCATTCTGGGCCGAGTTCTGGAACGAGCGGGTTTTAAAGTTGCGATTTTAAGTCAGCCTTCTTGGAACTCGTGTGAACCGTGGAAAGAGTTTGGTCGCCCGCGTCTCTTTTTTGGTGTGAGTGCAGGCAACATGGATTCACTTATTAATCACTACACGGCTAATAAAAAAGTTAGAAACGATGACGCTTATTCTCCCGGCGGTAAAATTGGTCTTAGACCCGATCGAGCTACTCTTTCTTATTGTCAGCGCGCGCGTGAAGCTTTTTCCGGTGTTCCTGTGATTGCGGGCGGCGTGGAGGCATCCCTTCGAAGACTTGCCCATTATGATTACTGGAGTGACACCGTTAAACGATCTATTGTTTTAGATTCTAAAGCAGATTTGGTGGTCTATGGAATGGGGGAGCAGCCCATTATTGAAATTGCTCAGAGACTTCAAAAAGGTGAAACTGTTAAAGACTTACGACAAATGAGGGGCGTTGCTTACGCTCTAGGTGCTAAAGAGGCCCGACCGACTCATTTTGAAGATAAGCCATTCGTCAATTTACCTACTTTTGATGAAGTGAAATCTGATCGCTATCAGTTTGCTGAAGCAACCCGATTGATTCACACACACACCAATCCATTTAATGCGCACCCGCTGATTCAAGCGCATGGAGATCAAGCAGTAGTGACTACTCCGCCTGCACTTCCCATTAGTCGCTCTCAGATGGATGGTATTTATGATCTTCCTTACTCTCGAAAGCCGCATCCAAAATATAGAGAACCGATCCCGGCTTATGAAATGATCAAAGATTCAGTTACTATTATGCGAGGATGTTTTGGAGGCTGCACGTTTTGCTCAATAACAGCTCATCAAGGTCGCATCATTCAGTCGCGTTCAAAAGTTTCTATTTTGAGAGAGATTAATAATCTAACAGCCGATCCCGATTTCAAAGGCACGATCAGCGATATTGGTGGTCCTACGGCCAACATGTATGAAATGCGCTGCACGCGACCGGACATTGAAATGAAATGCCGTCGTCAGTCGTGCGTTCACCCCACTATTTGTAAGCTCTTAGGAACAGATCACGGACCATTAATTGATCTCATGAAATCAGCGAGAAAACAAAAAGGCATAAAGAAAATTTTAGTGGCAAGCGGCATACGAATGGACTTAGCTCAACTATCCCCAGAGTACATGAAGGAGTTGGCGGCTCACCACGTGGGAGGTCTTTTAAAAGTGGCTCCCGAGCATTCAGATAAAGAGGTTCTGAAGTTGATGAAAAAGCCCGATGCAGAAAACTTTGAAAACTTTTCAAATGAGTTTAAAAAAGCCACGCAAAAAGTGGGAAAGCCCAAGCAATACTTGGTTCCTTATTTTATTGCGAGTCACCCGGGTTCGTCTGTTGAAAGCATGATTGAACTTGCGATCTTTTTAAAAAGAAATGGGTATAAGCCTGATCAAGTGCAGGATTTTATTCCGGCTCCTTTCGATGTTGCGACTTGTATGTATCACACAGGACTCGATCCTTTTACGAAGAAGGAAGTGTTTGTTGCGAAACACTTAAGAGATCGAAAAGTGCAAAGAGCATTGCTTCAGTTTTTTAAGCCTGAAAATTATTTTGAAGTAAGAAAAGCTCTTGAAGAAGCGGGTCGACACGATCTGATAGGTTCTGGGTGCGATGCTTTGATACCGGATCGCCCTCCTCGAGAAGCCTTCATTAGTAGAAGACTGCAGGCCAACAGAGCTGTGCGAGAAGCTTTTGTGCATCAGCCACGGGTGGCTTCTTCCACGGGCTACCGTCCGAAGAGAGCCACGGCCGTGCGCCGAAAACGGGATCTAAGGGTTCGTGTCGGTGGATTTTCGGTTGCGCCGAACCGTAAAAAAGACACTGATCACACCCCCTACAATAGCTAGGGCAAACCAAAACAAATTTCTTTCAAGAAGGCTGGACATATCTGCTGAAGCGAGCTCTTTTTTAGCTTCGCTTGGAATCGATGCAGCAGCTCGCTGCTCCTCCACTGGGATATCCAACTGCTTTTTAAATTTCCTTTTCTTTTTCTTTCGACCAATTGAGTCCAAATCTGATTGGACCTGAGCGGCCAAATTATTTTGATCTGGAGTAGCCACGACTTCTGGAGTGACGGCGACTGCAAAGTCGCTTTCAGTTTTGGCCATTTCTTGAACCAACGGAGCGCTTGCTTGGGCTTCCACCTCTACAGGGTCGCTGGCAGTGTCGGCTTTGGCTTCCACTGCTGAGGGGACAGTGGAATTGTCCACTTTGGCTTCCGCCTCTACAGGGTCGCTGGCAGTGTCGGCTTTGGCCTCCACTTCTGAGGGGACAGTGGAATTGTCCACTTTGGCTTCCGCATCTGCTGGGACGCTGAAGTCATTTTCTACCTGAG
>JBJSXY010000352.1:0-4657 GCA_046086625.1 Pseudomonadota bacterium
CGATTCTGAGCCAGTTAAAAATTGATAAAACGGATATTGGAGGCATTCTTCTGTTGTTAGGTGCTGTGGCTTTTGCTTTTCTTCCACACCTTTTTGTTGAGCAATTTAAAGAGCGCGCCCAACAGAAGCATGACTCAGCTAAGGCGCAGCTTACCGAGGAACAAAGCAGTTTAAAGCAAGAAATTTCAAAATATAATGGCTATAAAACTGAACTTGAAAACTTTGAAAAACAAAGTGCTCTTCTTGCTCAAAGACTTGCTGCTGTTAACGAACTATTGTCTTCGCGTAGTGGTCCTGTAAACACTTTGGACGCTGTAGGACAAAGTCTTCCCTCAAGTGCGTGGCTCAATCAAATTGTTTTGTCGGCCGAGCCTGAACCATCTCTTAAGCTGACGGGATTAGCTCGTTCCAGTGAGGACATAACTGATTTTTCTGAGAAGTTAGCTAACTCAATTTATTTTCAAAATGTGGAATTGAAAGAAGTTGTTGTGAGTGGGGGCACTGAAACAGACGGGGTTAGAACGTTTACTTTAACGGCAGTACCAAAAGTTTTTAAGCCGTTTGGCAAAAACCAAAGAGAAACCGCTTCCAAAAACAGGTAATTCAAATGAAGTTTGTCTTAAGAAATAAAGTCACGAGTGCAATTTTGATCCTCATTGGAGGCGCTATTTATGGAGGCTACTCACTGACCGAGTTTTTGAACGGTCAAGCGCAATCGATGTCTCAGGAACTAAACTCGATGGATCGAGACACCGCTAATCTAAAATCGGAACTCAGCAGAATTAAAAAATTCGCAGATAATATTCCTGCCGTTAAACAGAGCTTTCGAGAACAGAGTTTACAGCTTGAATCTGTTTTGGAATCTATCCCGCGCTCATTTGAATTCAGTATCTTGCTAAAAAAATTCAGTTTGCTTGCCCAAAATGCAGGCGTGGAAATTCTGAGTTTTAGACCTCAAAGTGGCGAGCAGGAGCAAGGGTATTTTAAAAGCACGATGATTGATTTGAGTTTAAAGGGCGGGTTCATTTCCACACTCGTTTTCCTAGATCAACTATCCAAACTTAAGCGAGTAGTGGGTTTTGATGAAATTACCATGAATGCGCAGCGAGGAAGTGATGACAAATCGAAAGGAACGGTCATTTCTGCTACGAATGTCAAATTGAGAGCCTATAGATTGGGTGACTCATGAAAAAGATGAAAGGTTCAATCTGGTTTCTTCTCATCACGGTTCTTTTAGTTTCTGGCGACTGCTTAGCCAATGAGGCAAGTTCGGTTTATTCGCCAATTGGGAAACGAGACCCTTTTCAGGTTCTAAGACTCAACCGCAGAGATCCAGCTTCGACAGAAGCTGATTTGTTTCGATATCAAGTGGAGCAGTTTGAGTTGAAAGCAGTTTTGAAAGGGATTAGTTCAAGTCAAATTTTGGTGGCAGATCCTAAGGGGAATACTTACATTCTAAAAGAGGGAGATCAGCTGGGCCGAGCGCGGGCTACCATTAGTCGGATTTTGGATAAAGAAGTCATTTTGACTGAAAAGGTCACTAATTATCTGGGGCTGCAGGGACTCACTGAGAAGGTGTTGTCTCTCCAGGTTGAAGAAGCAGCAGGGAATTAATCAAGGGGTACCTCTATGATTCACAAACATTGCTCGCTCGGATTTCTTTTTTGTGTCATTTCACTCATGGGCTTTTCCGATGGAACTAAAAAAGCTGAACCAGCCCCGGAGCTTTCGGTGCCAAAGTTTGAGTTTGAGTCGACTGGGAGAAAATCTGCGAGGGAAGTTGCAAATCAGGACGAAGGAAAAGATATCTTAAGCGAACTTGAGGGGCTCTTGGAAAACCCAGCTCAAAGAGATGCAAAATCTCAACTGGGCGTGCCAGATTCAATCGTGGATCCACTTCCTCAAGTGAAATTAGATATCCCCATTGAAAATCCAAAGAAGGCCGAAGCTATGAAGCCAGCTGCTGTGCCAACTCCCGCATTGGCACCTTCTCGGCCCAAAGCGATGGTAAAAGCTCCTGAGCCCCTGGTCAAAGCCCCCATCATCAAGAAGAAAACCGTTCGATTCAATGAATTTGTTTCTGTTGATTTTGTTGCAGAGGGAAAAACCCAAAAACTAATTTTGAGCTCTACAGAACCGTTGAAGTATCGATTGATCTCGAAGAAAAAACAAAACCAATTAATTTATGTGTTTGAAAAAACGAGTCTCCCAAAGAAGTTGCGAAGAATTTACGACACAAAAGAGTTTCGGTCTTCGATCTTAAGTTACAAGATGATGAGTGCCGTGAATAAAAAAATACCTACCGCCACTTTACAAGTTCAAATGCGAGAATTTGCGGTACCAAAAACAGTTCGATTGGATAACAAGCTTGTCTTTGAGTTTGAGGACAAGACGAAGTCCAACCCCGAGAGGTTTCTAGCTTCAGCTCTTCCTTCGTCATCCTTTGGCGATAACTCTTTTGATTCCGAGAGAGGTTATACTGGTGAGCCCATTGAAAAGCTTGAATTGAAGAACACCGATGTTTCAGAGGCAATCAAATTAGTGATGCGCTCATCCGGGTACAACGTAGTCTTGAGTGATGATGTTAAAGGTAATATCGGTTCGCTAAGCCTTCAAAACACCCCCTGGGACCAAGCGCTGCACATTATTTTACAAATGAAAAAGCTGGGGTTTATACGCAAAGGGAATATGGTCCGCATTGGAACTTTAGACAGCCTTAAACATGAACAAGAGGAGGTCCAGAAACAGGAAAATCTCGAACCTCTTAAAACAGTGCTTATTCCAGTGAGTTACGCTAAGGCTGCCACTCTTGCTCCTCGGGCAACCCCGTTTCTTTCTAGCCGAGGAAAAGTAGACATTGATGATCGAACCAATACTCTTATTATCCGGGACGCAGAGTCGGTGATTAGTCGAATCCAGAAATTGTTAAATTTATTGGATGTTCAGCCCCCCATGATTTCCATTTCGGCCAAATTTCTAAAGGTTGATAAAAGCTTTACCCGCATTCTAGGTTTGGGCTCCATGAGCATGGCAGGTCAAACAACGGGAATTAACTTCGGCACTGCTCAACCCCCCACCGTTGGTGGAGCGGGATTTAGTGCCGGCATTAATGGAGGTTTAATCAATTTGTCCGCTCCCAAATTTGCGGCCCTGAATGCTCAGTTGATCATTGCCGAAACTCAAAACAAAGTAAAAACTCTCAGCCATCCCAATGTAGTGGTTCAGCAAGGGCAAGCAGCAACCATTACCCAAGGAAAAACAATTAATATTGCTCAGGCTTTGGGAATGAACGGGGCTGTCACCACCCCTTTGAGTGTAACCGCGAATTTGAATTTAACAGTTACTCCAGTTGTTGCTAATGATGGCTCTATTTCGCTCGATGCCAACATTTCAGATTCGGATGCTAACAACCAGAGTGGAACAGTCACTTCGTTTAATCGATCATTGACCACTAAAATAATTTTACAAAATGGCGATACCGCGGTTCTTGGAGGTGTGGCAACTGGAGAGGAAAAAAACACTGACTCCGGGGTTCCTTTTCTCAAGGATCTACCACTTTTAGGCTATTTATTCGGGCAAAAAGCTGAATCGGTTACTCAGAGCGAAGTTCTTATATTTATTACCGCTCGACTTCTAAATCCCGAATCTGCATTTAAACAGAAGATTTAAGGACGAGGTTATCAGCATGGGATTATTTATTTTCTTTCAAATCCTTTTCGATGGGGTGGTCATCGCTTTAGGAGCATGGATATATTTCAACAAGCATCAGTTTGTAATTCCGACTACAAAGCCATCCGATTCCAAGCTTTTTGAGGAGTGGAAGAATGAATGGGAAATCGAGAAACAAAACCAAGCCCAGCAATTATCAATGCAGCTTCGTTCGATTCGACTCCTTTATGAACAGACTAAAAAAATCTTAGATGAAAAGGTTACGGCCTTATCGAATTTTCCAATCAGTCAGGAAGAAAATGAGTTGAAACATTTGGTTATGGAGAAACCTCAACCAGCGATTCCCACTCTCGTCGAATTTGAAGCCCAAAAAGATCGCCTAAAGCAGGAATCAAATTTAGACCTCAAGAGTCTCTTGTCCGATCAGCTTTGCTAGCCAAGTATATAAAATCATTTATCTATTTTCCGGCCACCTTTCGAGACCGAGTTTTCTGCCCAGAAGTTTTTGCCTAGCCGCAGAAATAGTGTTGACAGTCTGGTCTACTCGGAAAAAAATACCCATACATCATCAAGAGCAGTGAGTTGGTTTTAAAGTTTCCTCATGGTGATGGGGGGTTGGGCAGACCGCGTCATTTCTTGACACTTTGTCGCTTTGGGAGTTGGATGCTGACGGTCATAATTTGACGTAAGGAGCCCTTGTTAAAACTTTATATAACTTTTCAGGTTGGGGGTAAAAATGGAGAAGGCCAAAATTATTAAACGTTATCAAAACAGAAAACTCTACGACACCGATGCTAGCTGCTACGTAACTCTAGATGAGATAGCTGAAATGATTCAGCAAGGTGAAGAAGTGACTGTGGTTGATAATCGGAATCAAAAAGATATTACTGCTTCCACACTGACCCAAATCATTTTTGAAAAACAGAAACGCTCTGAAACACCAGTTCCGATTTCTACTTTGAGACATATCATTCAAACTGGAGACGGG
>JBJSXY010000353.1:0-5807 GCA_046086625.1 Pseudomonadota bacterium
ATCCTGAAAGCGCTTCCGAAAAATCTTCATCAAAAGCAGCAACAAAACTTAAAATGTATTCTTCTTTAGCTTTGCGATTCGCTTCATTTTTAAACTGATAAGGAGAAAGAATCTTGCCCGAATTGTGAGTTTTACCGTTGAACAAGTCGCCTAAGTTGTATTCTTGGTATCCCCTCAAATGAATCGGACAATCCCCTTCAGCTAAATAGAGTTTCATTTGAACGGGATCAATAACATAACTTTGAATATTATAAACTTGAGAGACAGTTCGGTTAACCACTTTTTCTTCATTCCAAAATCCATCCGTATGATCACTTAAACACTGAACCGCATACTCAGGAGACAGAGAATCAAGCTGCTTTCGAATACTTTGATCCAGTGTCTGTTTTCTCCAAAAATTATCCCAATTCATTCGCTCGGTTGTTGCATAGTCTGAGTTTTTAAGATCTTTCGACTGAAAAAAGTTTGAATGGCTTAACACGTTTCCTTCATCGGCCAACCAACGAACTCCATACTTCCTAGGATTTGCTTCAAAAATGAATCCATTTTTCGTTTTTCCGTCAGCAACTACAAAGGCCCATGAAGATGCAATCCGAGACGATTTTAAAATCTCGACTGCCTTTTCAAGACTGTCCGCTTCAGAGAGAATTCTTTCTGAGAGCACAAAAGGCAGAACCCCTTTCCAGTCTGTTTGAAGTGCGTAGTGCTGATGAAGAGAAACAGTTATTCCAGCTTCATTCACCCCTGAAATCCCAGCCAAGGGAACACCCGCAGAAGTAATCCCAAGATATTTCAGTCCTTCTTTGGGTTTAGTTATTTGTAAAACTGGATATCTATCCCAATAAGCAACGCCCGGAAAATCTAAATTTCTTCCATGAAGAAATCTATTTCCATTTGCTATGAAACTCGAACAGCCAAAGCGCGGGGGTTCAACTACCGGAATTCCTAAACGTGGATTCAACTTGATCCAATGGGCCTGAAGCATGGGTAAGAGATCAGGTAAGACAAGCGTTGTTAGGAAGTTCTTCTCTGGAATCTGACTCACCTCCGATACACCCCGCACTCGCTCGCGAAGATGAAGTGGAATTCGGGAAACTAGAGATGGAACACACAGAGCATCCACACCTTTTGCCAAACATTGATAAATTGCCTTCTCAAGAGGATTTAGTTCTTTTGGATTTAAAATTCGTTTAAAAAATCCATAGTAGAAAGGGGCCATGCCCAGCTGCACAATTTCTCCCAATTGCTCTGCATGCTGTCGCCCCATTTCGATATCCGATCCTTCTACATAGATCACTTGGGTATTTCTAGAAGGATAGGGATGAAGGTTTTTCTGAGAATCGGTCATAGCGTGGTATACTTTGCGTCATGTATGGGTTCTCAACTCACCAAAACCGCTTCAAACGGGCCCTTTCTTTTTTACCCTGGCTTTTTTTAATTCACAGTCCTGAGGGAGCTCTGGGTCTTGTTCAAAAATATTTTGAAACGGAATGGGCAGATTCTCCGAAGTTAAGTTTTTTAATTTTATACCCTCTTTTTTGTGCTGTAGCCGCTCTTAGTTCTGCAGCCACCTATCTGATTATCAAATCATATCCTGAGAAACCGATTTCTTTTAACTATCTTATCAAAGAAATAAAACCAAAATTGATATTTTTAGTTTTGACCTCTTGGTTACTTGGAGTGTTGATCATCCCAGCTACTTTAGCTTTTGTTTTTCCAGGCATTTGGGTTTTAAGCCAATATCTGTTTGTTCCCTTTTGCATTATGGATTCTTCCGACCGCACCCTTTCTTCTTTTTTTAATCTTTCAAAAGTTCTTTCAGAGAAAAATCGTAAGATTTGCTTACTAACTGCCTTTCTAAGTTTCATGGGAAGCCTTCTCTCTTTTGTAGGAGGAATGGGCTTAATGTCCCAAGTAGGAGCCCCCCTGGGCTTACTTCTCATTCTAGAAACAACTCTGAGTGTGTTAATCTCAGTATTCATCACCACTTGGACCGCAACGCTTTATCAGGAGGTCTCAAACCAATGAAAGAACTTGCACAGACGCTTAGTTCCATTCTTGAAAAAGCACCTAGTTGGACTGAAGCTCGTTTTCATCGACGACAGAGTCAATCCCTTCAAGTGCAAAAGGGCCTTATTAAACAAGCAAAATCTAATGTCACTTCGGGCATTGGCATTCGATGTTTAGTCGATGGTGTTTGGGGTTTCTCTTCGACTTCAAACTTCACTCCTTCCGCAATTGAACAAGCCGTAAAACGTGCTTACGAATGTGGGCGCTCTTTAAGTCAGGTAAAAAAAGCCGCCATTAAAACTTTACCTCAAGTGGCTTTAGCCAGAGGCGAATTTGTTTTAGAGGGATATGAGGAACTCCAACAAATGTCTCTTGAGGAGAAGATGACGACCGTTTTAAAAGCTGAAGCGCAAACGCGTCATCGTTCTTCTCTGATTCAAAGCTCCACGTGTGGTTACAATGAACAATTCGAGGACAAAATTGTCGCCACAACGGATGGAGCGTTGGCCATTTCTCGACTTTGTCGAAATGAAATTCGATTATCAGCGATCGCAGCTAATCACGGTGAAATGAGTGAAGGACAACACACCGTGGGTCGAACAGGTTCATGGAATTGTCTTTTTTCGGAGTACTCCATTGATCAAATGGGAGAACAAGCTGCAAAATTAGCAGTCGATCTTTTAAGCGCTCCTAAAACTCCAGGAGGAATGGCCACTTTAATTTTATCTCCCGCCATGGTCGGACTTTTATCTCACGAAGCAATTGGCCACACGGTAGAAGCAGACTTTGTCTTGTCGGGTTCAGTTGCCCAAGGAAAACTAGGAAAAAAAGTGGCCAGTTCATTAGTGAGTCTGTGCGATTCAGGCTATGTTCAAGGACAACCCTTCGCAGGAGGAGCTCTTCTCGTCGACGATGAGGGAGTTCCCACTCAAAACACTTTCATTATTAAAGATGGAATCCTTGAATCCTATCTTCATAACCGAGAATCTGCAGCAGTCTTTGGAGTTGCTCCGACTGGAAATGCCCGAGCTTGGCTCTATCAAGATGAACCTTTAATCCGAATGAGAAACACATTTGTCCTCCCAGGAAATCAAACGCTTCAAGAAATCATCGAAAGCACAGAGGACGGCTACTTGTTGGATTGCCCTCTAGGCGGTCAAGCAGACGCAACAGGTGAATTTATGTTTGGAGCACAAAAAGTCATGAAAATTGAAAAGGGTAAAATCACTAAGCTTTATCGGGGAGCAACCATTTCCGGAAAAGCTTTTGAAGTTCTTTCATCTGTTGATGCAGTTTCAAAAGAATTCTTATTGGATTTAGGAGCGGGTTACTGTGGAAAAGGACAACCTGCAAAAGTAGATGCAGGGGGTCCCTATATTCGATGCAAAGCTATGATAGGAGGAGTTCAAGAATAAATGGATGCCCTAAAAAAAGAACGCAAACAGTTGGAAGAGGCTGCATCTCGACTTATTTCAGAAGCACGAAGAGCGGGAGCTGATTCAGCAGAAGTTTGTGCAAGCTTTGGCCATCGAAATAAGATAGCTCTTGAAAAGCAGGACTATCATTTGGCTTCCTCCGATGAAGGCTACCAACTAGGGCTTCGAATTTTAACGGGACACAAACAGGGATTTGCCTCAACGAATAGCATTGAATCTAACGATCTCAAGCAAGTGGCTCTCAGAGCCGTTGAGATTGGGAAACTTTCTCCTGAAAATCCTTTTTTTACGATTCAGTCTAGCCCTCCTGAGAAAACTCATCCTCCCGTAGCACTCTGGGATTCAGCATTGTCCAATACTTCTCTTCAGACTCAAAAAGACTGGATCGAATGGATGCGACAGGAATTTCTGAAAGATTCTCGGATTCGGCTAAATGAAGGCAGCTTGGAAGTTGGAAAAAGTCTCAGTCTTCTTGTGAACTCAAAAGGAACTCATCAATTAGAAGCTGAAACGAGTTGTACTTGGAGCCTCATGGGGATGGCTTTAGACAAAGACCTCTTAACTAGCTTCGACTACTTTTCTCACCTTTCCAGAAAAGCTCTTGGCGTGGGGGATATCATCATCAAATCGACCTCCCGGTTTCGAGATTCACTTTTAAAGAATCTCAGAATTGGTGAGGGAAGAAGCTATAAGGGATTGGTCTTTTTTTCGCCTCGTGCTGTTTTAGATGTGTTGCTTGATTCGCTAACTTATCACTTGAACGGGCGAGTGCTTCTTGATGGAAGTAGTCGTTGGAAACTCGAGGACAAAGAAAAGCCCTTACTAAACTCCCAACTCACGTTGATCGATACAGCGTGGCTTTCAGACCGATTCAGTTGTGGGCTTTTTGACCGAGAAGGAACTCCGACGGAAGAGCTGGAATTACTCTACCGAGGACACTTGAAAAACTTTTTATTAGATAATTATTCCGGTAAAGGACTGCATCAGAGTTCTAATGGCCACGCAGTGGGTAGTGCTACGAGTACACCGACCGTGGGAACTCACAGTCTTTGTTTAAGAGGGGGGGACAAATCTCTTCAGATGCTCATGAGAGAGTCGGATCCCACTTCGCAAGGAATTCTTTGGATCAATCGGTATTCCGGGCAAACAGATCCTGTCACAGGCGATTTTTCAGGGGTGGCAAAAGGGAGTGAATGGTGGGTGAATGGGGAATTCCGATATTGCGTCACCGAGACGCTTATTTCCGGAAACGTCTTTGATTGCCTGGGTAGACACTTGATTGGTCTATCCTCAGAAACTCAAGTCATCGATTCCTCGGGGGAAAGTCCCAGCGCTTTAGTTGATGGCGTTTCGGTCACCACAGTTTAGCGATTAAATTCAAACACTTAATAGTTTTTGTCGTGGCGCGTAAAAACCCCTTGAATTTGCCGTAGGATTTGATAAGACACGGCCACTTTGGTTCCCCCAAATAAACCAAAGTGGTTTCAACCCAAACCCAAATTAAAGGGCGTTTGAGAGCAATCTCAGACGCCTTTTAAACTTTTGGTGAATCAGAATTGCCGTTTTTCTCCGAGACGATTATTTTCTTCAATCTCATGTTTGAATCACTGACCCAAAAACTTTTGGCCTCGCTGCGTTCGATTGGAAGCCGCACTCGTTTAACAGAAGAAGTTGTTGATGAAGTCTGTCGTCAACTTAAAACAAATCTTCTTGAAGCAGACGTTAATGTAAAAGTTGCTAAAGATTTCATCGATGGTGTTCGAAAAAAAGCTTTGGGAGTTGAAGTTCAAAAAAGTCTATCTCCCGAGCAACATTTTATAAGAATAGTTTATGAAGAACTTTGCTCCATCATGGGAGGAAAAGCGACTCCTCTAAATTTTAGAGTCCGTCCCCCTGCCGTGATCATGGTCGTGGGTCTACAGGGTTCTGGAAAAACCACGAGCGTCGTTAAATTAGCTCGCACCATTCGAGAAGTGCATAAAAAATCGCTCCTCGTCGCGTCAGTAGATGTTTATCGTCCAGCCGCAATTGAACAACTTTCCACGCAAATAAAAGCCCTGGGCTATGATCACTTTGATAGCTCTATCATGGAAGCTCGCCCGAGAGCCGTTTTAGCCAAAGAAGAAGCCATCAAACAGAACGCTGAAGTACTTCTCATAGATACCGCTGGAAGACTTCACGTAGATCGTGAAATGATGGCTGAAATTCAGGATTTAGTATCGGTTTTTTCTCCCGTTGAAATTTTACTCGTTGTTGATTCTATGACGGGGCAGGATGCAGTTAAAATTGCAACGGCTTTTCAAGAAGCGGTCCCCGTCACGGGAGTGATTTTAACTAAAATGGATGGAGATGCTCGAGGAG
>JBJSXY010000354.1:0-2708 GCA_046086625.1 Pseudomonadota bacterium
CAGTACCGAACTTGGTTAGATATTGAAGTGCTTGCCTGTGAAGGGTGGGCTGGGCTTGGCAAGATCCCAGCTGAGGATATGAAAAATATCCGGCAAAAAGCTGGATTTGAAATCGAGCGCATTCGAGAAACCGAGAAGAAAACAAAGCACGATGTTGCGGCTTTTGTATCAGAAGTTCAGAGGACCATTGGAGAGTCTGGACGGTTTGTGCACCTGGGACTTACTTCCAGCGATATCGTAGATACGGCATTTGCTTATCGATTAACTAAGTCTTCGGATCTTATTCTTTCGGGAATTCGAGAGTGCCTTGAGACAACAAAGAAACGAGCCCAACAGGATAAACAAACTCTTATGATGGGACGAACTCATGGTATCCATGCTGAACCCATGACCATGGGAATGAAATGGCTTTTGTGGCACGATAGTTTGAAGCGATCCCTCTTGCGAATCGAGGCTGCTAAAAAAGAAATTGCAGTCGGCAAGCTTTCTGGAGCAGTCGGAAATTACGCTCATGTTCCGCCCGAAGTTGAAAAATATGTTTGCGAAAAGCTTCAGTTGCAGCCCGATACCATTTCAACTCAGGTCATTTCGCGCGATCGATTTGCAAGCTACTTTTCGGCTCTAGCGCTTCTGGGTTCATCGGTCGAAGCGATTGCCGTTGAGTTACGGCATCTCCAAAGAACAGAAGTAGGAGAAGTAAGGGAAGGCTTTAGCTCGGGACAAAAAGGTTCTTCAGCGATGCCGCACAAGCGAAATCCTATCAGTGCGGAAAATCTTACGGGGTTAGGTCGACTTTTACGAAGCATGGTGATTCCGGCCATGGAAAATTGCGCTCTGTGGCATGAGCGAGATATCAGCCACTCGTCAGTCGAACGAGTGATAGGCCCAGACGCCAATATTTTAGCCGACTACCTTCTGTGGAGATTAAACTCTCTTTTAACTAACTTAGAGGTTTTCCCGCACAAAATGGCAGCAAATCTCCAGATGCTTTCTGGCGTAACGTACTCCCAGATGGTTCTTTTAAAGCTCATTGAAAAAGGACTTTCTCGAGATGAAGCCTATGCGATTGTTCAAGGCAATGCGTTACGAGCTCTGGACGAAAAAGTTTCGTTTCATGATCTGTTGAAAGCTGATCCTAAAGTCGCTAAAGTGCTCCCACAAGTAGAACTCAAAGAGCTGTTTGATTCCAAAAGCGCTTTGAAACACTTGAACTACTTGTACGGGAAAGTGCTCGGGAATGATAATTGAAAGAAAATCCCCGCTTTACGATGGCAAATCAAAAACTATTTTTGAAACAAATCGCCCTGATTTTGTAATCCAATACTTCAAAGACGACGCGACTGCGTTTAATGCACTGAAAAAAGGAACCATCCAGAACAAAGGGCTTCTAAATAACCTCACCAGTTCCCGTATTTTTGAATTCTTAAGTAAGAATCAAGTGGCATCCCACTTTGTTGAAAAAATTTCAGATAGGGAAATGCTGGTTCAAAAATTGACTATTATTCCGGTAGAAATCGTCGTGAGAAATCGCGCTGCGGGTAGTATTTGTAAACGCTTGGGACTTGAAAAGGGGCAACTTCTTTCTCCACCTCTCGTAGAAACATTTTTCAAGAATGATGGTTTAGGGGATCCTCTGGTTACTGAAGAGCATATTCTTTATTTCAAATGGGCAAGTTCTCTTGAGCTTATCCAAATGAGAGAACGTGCTTTGAAAGTGAATCATCTCTTAAAGCCCGTGTTTGATTCCATTGGGCTTGAGCTCATTGATTTTAAATTAGAGTTTGGAAGAACTTCCGAAGGGAAGCTTCTTTTGGCTGATGAAATCACTTTAGATGGTTGCCGGCTTTGGGACAAACAAACTGGAGAATCCATGGATAAAGACAGGTTTCGACATGACTTAGGACATGTGGATGAAACCTATCAAGAAGTAACTCAACGATTGAACGATTATTTTTCGAGGTCTTTATGAAAGCTAGAATCCATATTTTCTATAAAGATTCCGTTTTTGATCCCCAAGGAAATACCGTGGCGGCTTCACTGCAACGTCTTGGATTTGGATCAGTCAAAGAGGTTCGAATAGGAAAAGTCATTGATGTCTTTTTAGAAGCGAAGCGAGTCGACGAGGCTCGAAATGAAATCGCCAAAATGTGCGATAAACTTTTGGTAAATCCTGTAATTGAATCGTATCGAGTGGAGTCGATTGAACCATGAGAGTGGGGGTCATCACATTTCCTGGCTCTAATTGTGATGAGGATTGTTCCTACGCTTTGTCAAAACTTGCCGGAGTGCAGCTCCAGAAACTCTGGCATAAAGAGGATTTATCTCTTTCAGAATTTGACTTAGTTATTCTTCCCGGTGGGTTTTCCTATGGAGATTACCTTCGTACTGGAGCCATGGCAGCTGTTTCTCCTATTATGTCGGCAGTAAAAGAGTTTGCAGGAGCGGGTGGAAAAGTTCTGGGAATTTGCAATGGCTTTCAAATTCTCTGTGAATCGGGGCTTCTTCCGGGAGCGTTAGTTCGAAATAAAAATCTGGCATTTATTTGCAAAGAAGTGACCCTAGAAGTGGAGGAATCGGGGCCTTGGACGGGTTTTCATTCAAAAGGCACTCAAATGAAACTTCCCATCGCACATGGGGAAGGGCGATTTACAGTTGATCCCACTACTTTTTCAGAAATGAAAAAGCACGGACAAATCGTTTTTCGCTAT
>JBJSXY010000355.1:0-2062 GCA_046086625.1 Pseudomonadota bacterium
TTCATAGAAATTAGGAAGGGTCAGAATGCCGGGTTGAGTTCCTTCAATTCGCGTATACGTCCATTGATAATAAAGCTTTCCGGCTAAACCAAACGGAGTCTGTTGAGCAAATCCAAAGTTATAGGTGTCCACTAAAGTTCGAGTTCCCATAAAAATGGGAGCTGCCGTGGGTTTTGCATCGCTATAAAACGACACATTGGTAAAAAAGTTGGGCCGTACGAGCAATCGGGCCTCCTCTTGGCGGGCTAAAATAGCTTGGCTGCTCTCCATTAACGCTTGAACGCCTTCGTTCCCCTTTTTTACTTGGCTTAAATAATCTTCAAGCAAGAGAGGTTTTGAAAAACCAAGCTCATAAAAAATAATAAATACCCAAGCAGCAGAACTAAATAACTTTGAGAACAACTTCATAACCATCTTCCTAAAAATTTTAAGTGACACGATACGCCATTGCCGCTAGTTTGAAAAGCCTTTACAGGAGAAACCCGGATGACAAAAAGTCTTTTATTTTCATTGGTCTGTTTCTTTTTTTCACACACGGTTATTGCTTTGGAACTCCCGCAGATTTTAGAGTCTTATCCTGCTCTTCATAAGGCGCTTGCAGAAGATAAAATTAAGAACGCTCAGACAATCGCCCAACAGTTAAAAATTGAATCGTTGGCTCAAAGTAAAAGTGATGAAGAAGCCCGAAAGGCTTTTGGAGTTTTTAGCGAAGGGGTGGTCGAAGCTCTTCGCGCCAAAAAAGAATTCCAAGCCCAGTGGCAACTCTTTTACTGCCCTATGGTTCCGAAGGGAACTTATGGTTACTGGATTCAGCCCAAAGGAGAAACTATTTTAAATCCTTATTACGGAGCTAAAATGCTGACTTGTGGAGTGAAGCGGCCGTGGTAACTATTCAGTCTCTCAGCGCGATTGAGCATATTTTAAGACATAAGCCTGAACGCATTCTTTCCTTGAGCTGCCAACCCCTCTCAAAGCCATCCCCTCGGCTTGAAGGAATTTTGCATCTTGCAAAAGAGTTGGGGCTATCTATTGGGTCTCACGCAAAGAAAGAACCGTTTTCAGAACCAGTCATTGCAAACCTAAAACCGTTTGAATATGCCAATTGGTCAGATTGGATTGCGGGTTTAAAAGACGACCCCAAAGCTTTGGTTCTTGCTCTAGATCATCTTCAAGATCCGCAAAACTTGGGAGCGCTCTGTAGAACGGCCGAAGCTCTGGGAGTTCGTGGAGTAATCATTCCGAAAGATCGCAGCGTGACAGTCACGCCAGGGGCGTATCACGCTTCCGTGGGAGCCGTTGAAACGATTCCCATTCTTCAAGTAACCAATCTCAATGAAGCTCTTCGGAAACTGAAAGATGAGCAGTTTTGGATTGTGGGTGCTGCTCTAGGGGAAGACTCAAAGCCCCTCAAAGACACGCCAAGTTTTGATAAAGTAGCGCTTGTGTTGGGAACCGAATTGGAGGGTCTAAAGCCTTTAACGCTTGCTACTTGCGATTGGCTCACTGAAATCCCTCTCAAAGGAAAAGTTCAGTCTCTCAATGTCAGTGCCGCTGGAGCTATTCTGATGTTTGAGTTCTCACGCCGCTTTTAACTGTTCGACTATTTTCTCTCGAAGTTTCTCCCCATACGAACTTGAGTTCATGCCCTGGCCATGATGAAGTATGTTTTCCTCACGGACCCCTCTATCATGCACTAAAGTGGTCCACACTTCTCGCAGAAGAGGTTTTTCAGCAGAAATGAAAAACCGTGTTTTTTGAGAATCTAATCGGAAGTTTTCCCCTTTGATAAGTTCGGTAACTTTTCCCCAGAATCCATCCACCCATTTTAAGGGCTGATACACACAGGGAATAACAACAACTCCCTTGGCTTCAAAGAGTTCCCGAAAAGGTATATTTTCTTCGTGAGTGTCCTCAATGAGTAAGATGATTTTTTGAGGGCGAATGCGCTTAAAATTTTGAGATAAAACGCAAGAGAGAAAAGGCCCCAGCTTTTCAGGGGACGCAATCCAAACCAACAAATCATCGGGACCAGCACTTAAAGGCCAAAACGTACCGAAGGGGC
>JBJSXY010000356.1:0-2521 GCA_046086625.1 Pseudomonadota bacterium
TTCCATGGCGGCAGACCTCTGATCCCTATTCAATTTGGGTGTCAGAGGTCATGCTCCAACAAACTCAAGTCTCCACGGTCATTCCTTATTACGAACGCTTTTTATCTCAATTTCCCAATCTTAAAAGCTTAGCTCAAGCGAAAGAAGAGAGTGTCTTAGCCCTTTGGGCAGGCCTTGGATATTACTCCCGTGCTCGAAATCTCCACCAAGGAGCGAAGTTTCTTATGGAAATGCATCAGGGCAAATTCCCTCAAAGTCGAGAAGAACTTTTAAAGGTTCCCGGTATTGGTCCCTATACTGCTGGCGCTGTCTTGAGCATTGCTTTTAATTTAAACATTCCTTTAGTAGACGGAAATGTAGAGCGAGTCTTTTCCAGATATTTTGGTTTCAATAAACCCTCGGACTCCACCGAAGCGAAACACTTTTTTTGGGAAAAATCTGAAGCTTTGGTTCTCAAATGTGCTTCTGCTCGGATTTTAAATCAGGGACTCATGGAACTTGGCTCACTTGTTTGCACTAAATCAGCTCCCCAATGTCAGCGTTGCCCTTTGAAAGAAAGCTGTGTTGCCCTAAAAAATGACTGTGTCGACCGTCTTCCTTTCAAGAAAAGAAAAACCCAGTATCTAAACCTCACTCAATTAAAATTTCTTTGTGAAAAAGATGGGAAAATCTGGCTTCGACAGAACTCTGAAAAAGAGTGGTGGTCAGGGCTCTGGGACTTTCCCACAACGAACTTAAAAGCACCTAAAAAGTGGATTCCCGAAGTCGAACGTTGGGCAAAGGAACTTAAAGCCACTTCTTGGAAAGACCTTTCTCGCCAAAAACACACGGTTACCCACCATCGCTTGGACATTGTCCCTATTCATTTTAAAGTAAAAAAAGCGCCCTCCAAAGGTGGAAAATGGGTGCCAGTAAAGGAAATTCCAGCTTTGCCAGTATCGGCATTAGTGAAAAAAATAATTCTCCAGGATTTTTAACCTTGTGTTATTCTCTGGACAGTTAAACATCCCAGAGGAGAAGGCATCACGTGTTCGTCATCTTGACTCTTTTGGTCTCAACTTTAATGGCAGCGGTTCCCGCGCGCCCCGTTCCTCGAACTTCATCTCATTTATTCGTAGACTCGGGAACCTTTGAGGGGGGAAGCCCTCTTGCAGCTAATATCGAGGCCATTCGGTTCTCACAAAACGCAAAAGAAAAAACCGAGCGGTGGGTCATTGATTTTTCAGATGCTCGCACTCGAACGATCCAACAAATTGCACCAGAATTTCAAATCCGAATCGTCCCCGCCGATAAAGTCACGTTAGGAGAAGGAAAAGAATTTGAGTTGAGCCCTCCCCGCTTGATCATTTCGCTTAGTTCAATCAAAGCAAATTATGTAACCGCTCTAAATCTTAATAAGCTTTTAAAAAAGAGTTTTTTAGTAAAAAACATTCGCTTTTATCCCCCCATTGAAGATGGAGACAGAGCGATTGAGGTCACTTTTAAGAAATCGGTTCTTCTGGAACCGCACCAACCGCTTCAAAAAGAAGGGCGTTTGGTACTAGACCTAAAACCTCGCAAGTAATACACTCTTTCCCTATGCGTAGAAGTGATAATGAATTTGATCCCAAAGAATCGTTGAATTACCACAGCAGTGGCAGACCCGGAAAAATTGAAGTGATTTCGTCAAAGTCGTGTCGGACTCAGCACGATCTATCTCTGGCCTACTCTCCTGGGGTTGCCCAGCCCTGCATGGAGATTTTTAAAAATCCAGAAGACTCTTATAAATATACGGCTCGAGGCAATTTGGTGGCTGTGATTAGTAATGGAACAGCCGTTTTGGGATTAGGGAATTTGGGGGCTACTGCCTCAAAGCCCGTCATGGAAGGCAAGGGCATTCTCTTTAAAACTTTCGCCGACATCGACGTTTTCGACATTGAAGTAAACACTGAAAACCCCGATGAGTTTATCAATTGCGTAAAATTATTAGAGCCCACGTTTGGTGGAATCAACTTGGAAGATATCAAAGCGCCCGAATGTTTCGTGATTGAAAAAAAACTTAAAGAAACAATGAACATTCCAGTCTTCCACGATGATCAGCATGGGACTGCGATTATCTCGGGGGCCGCATTTCTCAATGCTCTCTTTTTAGTAGATAAAAAACCGGAGTCAGTGAAAATTGTTTTCAGTGGTGCTGGCGCTTCGGCTATTTCTTGCGCAAGGCTTTACGTCTCCTTGGGAGCTAAAAGAGAAAACATTATTTTATGTGACAGCCAAGGGGTCATTTATCAGGGTCGAAAAGAAGGTATGAATGAGTACAAAGCAGAGTTTGCGTCTAAAACTTCTGCTCGTAATCTAGCCGAAGCCATGAAGGGAGCCGATGTTTTTGTAGGCCTTTCAACCAAAGGTGCTGTGACCCCAGACATGCTCAAGCAAATGGGGCCTAAACCTATTTGTTTTGCGATGGCTAATCCCGATCCTGAAATTGGTTATCGTGAAGCCAAAGAAGCTCGTCCCGATATTATTATGGCAACGGGACGTT
>JBJSXY010000357.1:0-2835 GCA_046086625.1 Pseudomonadota bacterium
CGAGCTTCTTCCAACACTTCATACTCCATCGCTTTTCCCGTGAGTTGTTCAAGAGACTGGATAGCTTCCATGACGGAGCAATTGCTATGGCGGGATCCCCCCATGTTATAGACGGCCCCTCTTTTTGGATTCTGACTAAAATGCCAGAACGCATTGACCAGATCATAGGAATGAATATTGTCTCGCACTTGTTTTCCCTTATAACCAAAAATCTTGTAAGGGATTTCGTGGAGATTACACTTTACGAGATATGCGAGGAACCCATGAAGTTCAGCTCCTGAGTGAGCGGGCCCAGTCAAGCATCCCCCGCGAAAGACTCCAGTCTTCATACCAAAATATCGACCATATTCTTGAACTAAAACGTCTGCAGCTACTTTGCTTGCCCCAAACAAACTATGTTTAGAAGCATCAATGCTCATGGACTCATCGATGCCATGTTTGTGAAAAGGATGAGCGGGAGCCAACTCCCAACGAGTGGGAAGTTCCACGAGAGGTAACTGATTAGGGGTGTCTCCGTAAACTTTATTTGTCGAAGTAAAAATAAAAGTGGCTTCCGGACAAAATTGACGAGTGGCTTCTAAAAGTGTGAGGGTGCCATTCGCATTCACAGTGAAATCGGTAAAGGGTTCGCGGGCAGCCCAATCATGGCTGGGTTGAGCGGCTGTATGCACAACTGCGGAGACCGCACTTCCTAGTTCCTTAAATAAATCAAAAACCCCTTCCTGATCTCGAATATCGATTGACTCATGGGTAAAACGTTTAAGTTCCTTTTTTAGCTTCAGTGTATTCCATTGAGTCGAGGCTTCTTTTCCAAAAAAATACTGTCTTAAATTATTATCAATCCCCACAATGTCGTGACCTTTTTCATGAAAAAATCGGGCTGTTTCACTTCCGATAAGACCAGATGAACCTGTGACGATAACAACACTCATGGAAATCTCCCTGAATTTTGGAAAAGGAAAGTGGGTAGGCAAAACACCCTGGTACTTTAATAATCGGAATTTAAGGGGGATTTCTTAACAACTCGATTTAATCGTCCACATCACCAAGAACGCTGCGGGTCAGCATCGAATCATCAAATAAAGGATCTCCTTCCAATTCCAAGATCTCCCTTGTTTTACGCACGACTTCAAAACGCCCAATAAGAACGTCGGCAGCTTCATTGAAAGCTTGCTCCATCGCATGCGCACTAGATGCGACATAACTAAATCCAAGGAATGCTTTTTTAAAATCGTCTTGATGTCCCACTTCCACAACACTCCACCCTTTGTTGCGAAGTTTTTGCTTCAGGCTCTGAAGGACCGCTCTCTTGTCTTTTAAATTTCTAGATTGCCTAAAAAACAAACTCACCCGAGCAATTCCGACAAATAATTTATCTTCCATATCTTATCGACTCGTTGCGCAATTTTTGCACCAAATGAACTCTTTCTCACCCCTTCATTTACTGGTAATTCGTTGCTGTGCCAATCCAAACTTGTTTTGAATCTTCTAAAGAGCTTGCTTTATTTCAGCGGCTTAACCCAACTACGAATTTTACCGGCACTTATTTCGATCACTGGTTAGATGCCCTACACCCCCTAACCCAAGTTTTATCGGATCGCCTGAGCCTGGCTCGAGCTTTCACAAAAACTCATCTGGCACCAGAAGAGTGGCTCCCTACTATCGAATTGTTGCGACGAGCCCTCGTCCTCAATTCAGAGCAAGTTACTTATTGTTTCTCTCAACTCCCTCGCACTCAAAAAAACAGAGCGCTTCGCGAATGTTTCCTTTTTTATTTAAATAGCCCGCTTAGCCAGGATCGAATGAGTCAAATTTGGTCGCTCATCGAAGCATTTAAATCTCCAAAGACTGAAAAACCGATCCTTCCGCCGACAGATTTTATTCTGAGTGAGCCCCCTAGTTATTTGTTTCAGGAGTTTGTGCAAACCGCTAGCAACCACTCTGCCCATATCACTTTGAAACCGTTTTTTGAGTTGGGAACTCCGCGCCTAAAAGGCTCAACTCAGATAGTTTTAGGATCCAGAGTATCAACTATCTTATCTCTGGGTAACAAAGTGGCTGAATGCGCTCGAAACAATCCAGACAAAAAAATAATCATCAGCTTCAGTGGAAGCGAGCAGAGCAAAACACTTCTTAGAAACCATTTAACTAGTCACGGCTTTTTGACCGAGGATTTTAATCCTGTTTCTTTACCCACTCCTTTTTATTGGTCAGAAATGCTCCAACGAATTCGTGGGTCATCCACTTTTCAGTCCAAAGAAAAACTTCATTTAAACTCGGCTCTCCTGGCCCATCCCCCTTATGAAGGCGAAGCCCCTGAGGATTATAAAACAAGACTAAGGGAGAAAAAGATTCTCAGCGCAGATCTATTACAAACGATAGAGATTCTTCCCGAAGTGGGCCCACCCGCCGACTTCAGTTCGGAAGGGCGCATTCTCATCACTCCGTTTTGCCACCTCCCCTCTTTTGAAAATACAATTGAGTTTTCATTCGCAGACGAAAGTCTTCTTGAACCCAGCACAAACGATACTCTTTTTTCTGAATCGGAGCTTGAAACTCTTTTTTTTGCGGGCTTTCACTTGCCTCGTTGGAGTGAAACCCTAAGAGCACGCTTTAACATTCTGAAAAACAAATCCCAGTATTTAGATGATCGTTGTTTTTCTTGTCTTCCCCAAGAACACTTTGAAGAGTTCGCTCTTTTAACTCCCGAAGCGGCCCACGTTTCCATGAACCGCAGCTCCCACTCGCCTCAAGCGCCTTTACCCGTTAACGCGTTATCCGCAACTCAACTTGAAACTTACGCTGAATGTCCTTCAAAGTATTTATTTAGAAGAT
>JBJSXY010000358.1:0-4301 GCA_046086625.1 Pseudomonadota bacterium
TTCCTCAATGCCAGTAATTTTTTTGCCCACAAGCTCTGCCACCCCGAATCGCCCAGGATCGGAAACTTCTTTTAGAATGACTTTGGCTCCTTTTTCTTGCGCTTGATAGGTCTTTACAAAGTCATTGAGACTATCCGAAAAAATATTATCTCCCAAGATAGTTACAAATTTGGAATCATGAATAAAATCCTCCACCAACCCGAGCGCTTGAGCAATACCGCCTGCTTCATCTTGTACTTTGTATCCAAAACGAGCCCCATAATCTTTTCCAGAACCAAGCAAATTCACCACCGCTCCCATATGCTCTACTCCAGTCACAATCACAATCTCTGTAATGCCTGCCTTAATGAGTTTATCAACTGGATGAAGAATCATCGGTTTTCTTCCAACCGGTAAAAGGTGTTTATTCGTTACTTTGGTTAAAGGGTGTAAACGAGAGCCAGTTCCCCCTGCCAGAATCACGCCTTTCATGAGTTCACCTCACCCGTTTGAGCGTTCTTAGGTTTATAGTTTGCTTGATAATATTTGAAATATTCTTTGTCTCGGACCTTTTCCCACCAAGCTCGATTGTTCCGGTACCAATCCACTGTCAAACGCAAGCCTTCTTCCAAACTGTATTTGGGTGTCCACCCTAACTCTTTTTTTATTTTTGATGGATTTAATCCATAACGACGATCATGTGCTGGGCGATCTCCTACAAAACTTATTAAGCTCTCTGGCTTTTTTAGTAAGCTGAGAGTTCGCTTAATCATTTCTAAGTTGGGAACTTCAGCACTAGAACTGATATTGTAAACTTCTCCAGCTTTTCCTTTACGAAGTACAGCGTCGATGCCCCGACAATGATCCTCTACATAAATCCAATCACGAACCTGTTTTCCATCGCCATAAACTGGAATCAATTTATCTTCTAAGGCATTTGCAATAATTAGAGGCAAAAGTTTTTCTGGAAACTGGTAAGGACCATAATTGTTTGTACATCGAGTGATGACAATATCCTGATGATAAGTTCGATGGCTTGCTAAAGCTAAAAGATCCGCGCCGGCTTTTGAAGCGGCATAGGGAGAGTTGGGAGAAAGAGGGGTAAGCTCTGTAAACGTAGGATCGTTTGGATCTAATGACCCGTAAACTTCATCGGTAGAAACATGAACAAATCGTAAAGTTCCAACGTTGCGGACCGCTTGAAGAAGATTTTGAGTTCCCAAAATATTAGTTCTGACAAAAGCTTGAGGATCTAAAATACTACGATCGACATGGGTTTCAGCGGCGAAATTGATAACAGCTTCCACTTGATGAGCTTTGATAATTTGAGCTACTTGAGGATCGCCAATATCCATTTTGTAAAAGTGATAGCGATTTCCTCCTGCTTGGGCCAATCGACTCGAGGTATCCGGATGAGCGGCATAAGTTAAACAATCCACATTGACCACTTGAGCCTGGGAATATTCCTTGAGAAAAAAATCGATGAAATGGGATCCGATGAAACCTGCTCCACCGGTAACTAAAACCTTCATTAAAACCTCTTTAGAGCGATGATTTACCATATACTTTAGGTTGCCACCAAGCCCGTTAAATTAAATGCGTTGCGTTATACTGTAAAAAATCTAAGCCTCTGCTAAGCTAAGCGCCATGTCAGAAGATAGAATTCTCATCACGGGTGCTTCGGGCTTTTTAGGTCGAGCTCTCATTCAAGAATTACAGCAATTCACTCATTCTAAAAGTTACTCTTTATTCACTCTTTCTCGAAGTGAATTAAAGATTTCTGGGGTTAACCATGCGTCCATTAATTTAGAGAATCGTTCAGAAATCGCAACCTACATTAAAGAAGTCCGCCCTACGATGGTTTATCACCTTTCGGGACTTTCAAAAGTTTCGAATGCTATTTCATTTAAAGATTATTTCATGTCAAATTATCTGCAAACAAGGAACCTCATCGATAGCTTGGATTTAATTTCTGAACAGACAAAAATTTTACTCGCTAGCTCCGTTCATGTGTATGGAAATCAAAAAGTCGCTGTATCGGAAGAATCAGGCATTCATCCGCAAAGCGCTTATGCTTTTTCTAAATATTTATCTGAAGAGTGTTTAAGGAATTTTACGAAAAAGGGAGAAAAACGTCAGTCTGTCGTTACTCGATTATCGACGTGTTTTGGGCCGGGACAGGCGCTTGGATTCGTTGCGAGTGATTTTGCTCACAAAGTCAAAGAGGCAAAGCTGAAGAAACTAAAGAAAATTACGACTGGGCCCTTGCATTCATTTAGGCAATTTATGGATTTCCGAGATGTGGCTAGAGCATTCAAGCTCATGATGGAACACGACCAGAGGGTCCCATTTGAAATCTACAATCTTGCTTCCCCCCACAAAACGTCTATTCAGTCGTTGCTGAACGAGCTGCTAGCCCTAGCAAAAATAGATGTCATCGTTGAAAGTCACCAGACCGGAGACAATTCTTTTTTAGGACTCGATATTCCCGCTACACAATTTCATTCGAAATGGCCCAACTTTACCTTTCGCCCCCTTAAACAAACCCTTTCAGAAATTTGGGAACTAAGTCAAAAAGCTGCAAGTTGAATTCTCTGTTTATCCTGACTAAACTGAGGCCTCATTTTGGAGGTTCTTCATGGCTGTTGAAAATGTGATCATCGTCGGTTCGGGCCCCGCGGGTTATACCGCAGCTATTTATGCTGCTCGGGCGAATTTAAATCCTCTCATGATTGAAGGGTATCAATCGGGTGGCCTCCTCATGCTTACGAGCGAAGTAGAAAATTTTCCAGGGTTTCCAAAAGGAATTCAGGGTCCAGAACTCATGTCACACTTTCGAGCACAAGCAGAACGTTTTGGAACTCGCTTTATTCAGAAGAATGCAACGGATGTCGACTTCACACAAAGCCACAAAAAGGTTTTCATTGAAGGGGAAGTCTATGATTCAAAATCGGTCATCATATCAACGGGAGCTGCAACAAAATGGCTGGGTTTAGAGTCTGAAAAGAAACTGTTAGGCAAAGGAGTCTCGAGTTGTGCCACTTGCGATGGAGCTTTTTTTCGAGGAGTCCGATTAGTCGTGGTGGGCGGAGGTGATTCGGCCATGGAGGAAGCTCATTTTCTCACTCGCTTCGCTTCTCACGTCACTGTTATTCACAGAAGAGACACCTTAAAAGCATCAAAAATCATGCAAGACAGAGCAAAGAACAATCCAAAGATTAGTTTTATTTGGGATACCGAAATTTTGGAAGTACTTGGCGATGACGCTGTAAAAGGATGCCGGGTAAAAAATTTAAAAACCAATCAGATTTCGGAAGTTCCCTGCGAGGGGTTTTTTGTGGCCATTGGACACGATCCCAACACTTCTTTTCTAAAGGGAAAACTAGCTCTAGATGATAAGGGTTATATTGTACTTAACCAGCGACCTACCACCCGAACTAATGTGCCGGGCGTGTTTGCCGCTGGTGATGTTCAAGATACCGTTTATCGACAAGCTATCACAGCAGCTGCATCGGGGTGTCAAGCCGCCATTGATGTTGAACGCTATCTTGAGAGTCTTCACTAATCCATGATTTCAGAACTTCATTTTAATATCACTCCTCAACAGATTGAAACCCTGGGAAAAGACCACTTTTCAAAGCTCTCAAAGAAATTGGATGAGATCGGCTCCGAGCCCCAGGCAGATTCTATTTTCAATCTCGAGTGGGCATTGGCCGAGTTTTCAAATTCTTTAAGTGTAGCTTTGTTCTTAAAATATGTTTCTCCCGATGCGGAAGTGAGAAAAGCTTCTGACGCTTTAGAAACACAGGTTCAAAAACTCATGGTGGATATCTTTACTCGTGAGGATTTGTTTCACGCCGTAGAGGGTTCAGAGGCACATTTAAAAAACAGAAGTGAGACTCAAAATGAGTTACTAAAGGAATATCTATTCAATTTCAAAAAAAATGGGTTAGGTCTTGCACCGGAATTACGCAGAACTTTCATCGATAAAAAGAAGCGTCTCGTCGAGTTGGAATCCCAGTTTTCGCAAAACTTGATGTCAGAGCACCAGGTCCTTCATTTCACAAAGGAAGAACTGGCGGGGCTCCCAGATTCTTTCATTGAAAATCTAAACAAGACACCCGATGGAAAATATGAAATCACACTCTCTTATCCCCATGTGACCCCTTTCATGGAGAACGTGGTCAGCACAAAAGCTAGAAAAGAAGTCAGTTTTCATTTTAATAATCGAGGAGGAACTCAAAACAAGGCACTCTTAGAGGAAGCGATTACTCTTCGCCATGAACTAGCTCAACTCCTTGGTTTTAAAAATCATGCAGAAC
>JBJSXY010000359.1:0-5824 GCA_046086625.1 Pseudomonadota bacterium
GTAAAACAGTCTCATTTGGATACAACCAATATGGGATATTTTGATGTGGTTCTAACGGGTGAACTCGCAGAACATTGGTTTGTTCGATTAAAAATTGGCATCTGCGTGGAAGTGGTTGGCCAAGTGTGGAGTCGGACGTATCGAAATCGACAGAGCGTCTCTGTGAAAGAGACTAAAATTTTAGCAAGAGCTTTAAATGAGATTAGTTAACGATCAAGACGAAAAAAAGCCCAGAGTGGATTCGGTAAATCTTTTGAGTTTGCCTTTTTATGCTCTCTTATGTGGGCTTGGATTTTCATCGGTTTTGATGAGTCCCTTTGCGGTTATTTTAGTTCACAGACGATTTCCCGACTATTGGCCTAAAGTAGTAAGTATTGGCGGTGCTCTAGTCGCCTTGTTACTTCTTGAGGTTCCCTTACCTGTTGTTTTGCTCTCTTTTGTGTTGGCAGTTTTTGTAGCAGATAGCATTCAGCGCCAAGTCCCTGTGTGGACTTTAATCTTTCGGACGGTGTTCCTCAGTTCAGTTTTGGGACTCATTGGTTTAGGCGTCGTTGGACAATCAATGGGAACGAGCAATCTGGTCTCTATTTGGACTCAGTTTGTGGAGCGGGTCGGTCAACAAGCCCAGCAAAGTGGTTTGTTGGTACCCGGTTGGGATCTCCCCACTCTTAGGAATCTTCTGTTTTACCAAGGCCCGTTTTACTTTCTTTCGGGTTGTCTCTTGTCAGTTTGGTTTAGTGTGGGTCTTGCCGCCCACTTGAAATGGCAATCCGATAACGATGTTTACAGCAGCTCAAATTTAAGAACTTTGAAACTCCCGTGGTCGATGAGTCTTGGAGTTTTGATTATTTGGTCATTAAATGCTTTCAATAACAACTCCTCGCAATACTGGATAGCTGGATTACTACATTTGTTCTTTGTTGTGCTGAGCATTCAGGGAATTACCGTAGTGTCTGTTTTTATGGCACAAAAAAATTGGAAAAGTGGAGTTCGTGCTTTTGTATATGTTGGATTTATTTTGGTCGGTTTTTATGCATTGGTGGGGCTCGGCTTGATGTCCCCGATTGTTTTTAATAAAAAGAAAGGTCTGATGGTGAGTCAGATCAAACCATTGGAGGAGGCAGTATGAAAGTTATTTTAAGAGAGGATGTTCCAAAACTGGGTTCCGCTGGAAGTATCGTAAAGGTTGCACCTGGTTTTGCCCGCAATTACTTGATTCCCAGATCGTATGCTATTCCAGCTACTGCGAATAATTTAAGAGCATTTGAGCATGAAAGGTCCGTATTGGATGCTCGAAAAGCTAAGCGCCAAAAAGAGGCAGAAGGAATTAAAGCAAAGCTCGAAAGAACATCGTGTTCTATTTCGAAAAAGGTGGGAGAGCAGGACAAATTGTTTGGCGCCGTTACAACTCAAGATATCGAGAAAGCCTTTGCAGCAGAAGGGTTCCAAATTGATAAAAAAGATATCCTTCTTGCTGAACCCATTAAGGTTCTTGGAGTCTATACCGTACCGATTCGTGTTTTCGATGACGTCATCGCAAACACCAAGGTTTGGGTTGTTAAAGAGTAATTTGAGAGGCCTGCCCTATTTTGGGTGGGCCTTTTTTAATCGGCTTTCTGGGTGATTGGAAACAGATATAGCCCAGCAAAGAAAACCTCTTCGCCATTTTTATCCATTCCATATTTTCTATTAAGCTTTTTCCGAAATTCTTTGATTTCTTCTTTAACTTCCTTCAGTCGATGTGTAGGAATAGAGAGCAGGAGTCCAGACATTTCCCTTTTTTCAGAAGCAACAGAGAAAATGGAAGCGAGCGCTCTTCGAAGATAAAACCGATGAAGGGTGCGTAAAAGGTGAGCTGGGACATCACTTGAGCTTGTTAGCAGAGGCTCTGTTTGCTCCAGTCGTCCTTCGGAGTTTCGCTTTAAAAGCCTCAAGCTGACCAATAGCTCAATGCTCTCTTTTGCTTGCGATTCGGTAATCTTTCCCCCTAGCCGTTTAATTATCCAGGGGATGTCTTCTTTGAAGCCTTTAGTTGCTACTAATTCACGAATGACTAAGTGGTGCCAATCGCCAAGGGCGCGGCTTCGAGTTTCTGTTAGAGGAGTCGGGGTCCGTTGCTTTTCTTGATATTTCATCAAGGCTTTTAGGTGCTGATCCTTGCTATCGGGATCAGATACCTCTTGATACATGACAAGCTCTCTAAAGTATTTTTCCTCGTCTCGACTAAGTCCTAGCCCGCGAGAGAACTGATAAAGCGTTCTGTCCGTGATTCGTCTTTTTCCATCGACTACGAGCTTGAGGTAGTTGGGCGAGCCCAGCTTCGCTTTTCTAGCAAAAAGCCGATAACTGTAAGCGGAGTTTCGTTTCTTATGAAAATGGTAAAAATCTTGAAGAAAATCTCGATAATCGAAATAATCAAATAGATTAGGACGACTCGATACTTCTGAAGTTACTTTTTCTCCCATACCACATCACCTCGGTCACGGGCTTCTTAAGTAGCCCTAAGTGTTAACATAGCTGTTAACTAAAATAAACATCTGTTAAAAGAACCAAGATTTTATGGCACTTATTCCTTCAAACAGAATTTTTCATCATGTCACTGCAAAACCAATTAAGCTTAGCCAAGTACTGACTGACCACTTTAAGTTGAGTCTGGAAAGATCAAGGGAGCTCTTAGAGTTAGGCGCTATTTATTTCAATAAACGCCGTGTTTTTGAAGATTTACAGCTTCCTCAAGGAAGCTATCTTCGTCTCCACCTTCAGCCAAAACGTTTTGATGTCAGTGAAATTAACTGGGTGGGTTGCCTTCTGAAGGAAACAAAGGATTTTATTGTTATTGATAAACCGGCGGGAGTTCCTACCCATGCTACCGTTGATAATGCAGTTGAAAACTGTCTAACTCAAATGAGAAAGGTTTTAGGAACTAACCTCTTTGTGACCCAACGATTGGATACTCCGGTCGGGGGGCTCTTGTTGTTTGCAAAAGATAAGGCGTACCAAACGAAATTTAATCGCTTTTTGAGTGAGCGCCAGGCTCAGAAAACTTACGTAGCTTTGGTAGAGGGCCCTTGTGAGATAGCAAAATATGTTCATTGGATGCAACCCTCAGAGCGAAGTCCCAAGGTTTTATCTCTTGAACCCAAAGAGAGATGGCTTTCGTGTGAACTGTCAGTTTTGTCATGTCATCCAGTTCTTCAATCCGGAAAAACCCTTTATAAAGTAGAAGTAGAGCTTCACACAGGGCGAACTCATCAGATACGAGCTCAGCTCGCATTTTTAGGAGCGCCTATTTGGGGGGATAGACTTTATGGTTCCCGAGAAAAAGGGTTTCCATCGCATCAAATTGCTCTGCTTGCCAAACAGTTACGCTGGCCTCCAGAAAACCAAGTGGAGTTACCTTCTCCTTACTTCACTGATTCAGAGCATCCTTGAGAAGGATTCGGCCCTCGATTCGGGTGTCGATCTTTTTTTCTTTGGAAAGATAAGAAGTCAGAACTTCATCGACTGTTGAGGGTGAATTTTCCAGATTTCTAGCTTTTCGAATAGCTTTTAATTTGTCTCCACCCGAGGCCACATAACTATTGGTGGAAAATGAATAGTCTTTGTTAAGTTCGATGGGGGTTTTCCCAATTTTCACTCCCCTTACTTTACCGCTTTTAATTTCGTAGGACAGACCTGAAACTTGAAGTACCGCTCCGGCATATTTTCCGGCTTGTAACCCATCATTTAAAAGTTGAATGACATCCCTTCCCTTCAGAAGTCCGGTGGAAACTAAGTTTTTAAACGGGAGAGCTTCTAAAATATGACGTCTTCTTACGATGCCTAGAGGCAGACCGGCACGAAGACCTCCAGAATTAAAAAAAGCAATATCCGTTTGAGTTTCCGTTCTCAACGCATCACAAACAAGATTTCCCATGGGGATTTCCAAATTATGGGTCTGATTTCGTTGTCCCAAGATAGCTTCGCTCGTCTCAAAAACTGGCACATCTAATTCCTGTTCATATTTCTTGCGATAAGGTTCTAAGAGATTCTTGATTTCGTTGTCCTCTCCTTTCAGCGGATCCACTTCCAGGAGCTCAGCTTTTGAAGAGACAATTTGGTTTCTTGTAGTATCCCACAGCATATCAATACGACCGATGTGATCTCCCCGATAACCTGCTTGTACGATAAGCGCATTTCCTTCTCGAATTCCATTTTCAATAAAAGTATGGGAGTGACCCCCAACAACAAGGTCGATATCTGAAATGCTCCGAGCTAATTTTCTGTCGTCATTAAAAATATATCGGTGAAGGCTGAGCCCCGATTGGCCGACTCCAAGATGACTTAATGCAATCACAATATTGCTTCCAGATTGTTTTAACTTAGACGTGATCTTTTGAGCTGTTTGAATGGAGTCCTCCAAAAGAAGTTTTCGACCATGTTCAGGTAAAATCAATTTTCGAAGCTCGTCTGTGGTAACTCCAAAGATACCAAACTTAAGGCCCTCTCGATTTAAAGTTACATCGCTTGGAAAAAGTAGACTGTGATTTGTCTTAAGCTTGAGGTTAGAAGCCAAAAATGGAAAGTTTACCCAACTTAATTGCTTAAGCAAAAGCTCCATGCCCCTATCTAAATCATGGTTTCCGACCACCATGGCATCATAACCAATCCGTACCATGGATTTGAAATCGGGCTCGGCCTCCGAAAAATCAGATTCAGGAACACCAGTATTTACATCCCCAGCAGAAAGGAGCAAAAACGCAGCTCGTTTTTCTTTGGCCTCTTTACGAATTTTCGAAACTAACCACGCTTGTGCTGCGTATCCTCCAACTTGTTTGCCATCTTCTCGAATAAATGGCCAGGCACGCCCGTGAATGTCATTGGAGTGAACAATAATGATGGGCTTAAGATTAGATTCCTTTTGGTGAACTGGCTGGACGCACGAACTAAGCGCCAGCGAGAGAGAAAACCATAAAAAAAATCTCATGAAGTCTGGTGAAACTCTTTAGATCGTAAATAAGAAGCATGAGAAACCAAAAGATCTAAATTTCTCCACTCAGATTCCTCTTCTTTTAAATACACTTGTGGACCCAGATAAAAGATATCAGAAGTGATTTCTAATGAAGCCCAGCGAGCAGCTTCTTCGCCAGAAAGAATCGGAAGATAAACAATCTTTTCTTTTTTTGTCTTTTCTAGAAGGCCAGGAAACTCTTTCAAGAGTTCTCTTTTTAAAGTGCGAACGCATTTTGCTATTTCTTCCCGATCTTCCATGAGCTCTTTCGGCAAGAAGATCATCCAATGCAGTCGGTGCGGAAGTCCTTCTTCATCAAGGTCAGGAACTCCTAAAGCTCTGAGTTTACAGTCTTTAAATCGGAAGGGAAGCACCACGGTATTTTTAGAATCAAATAAGGGAGATTCCAATTCGAGAGTCACATTGACTCCAGAGGGCATTTCAGTGGTTTTTTTATTTGCTTTTGGAGCGCGTAAGGGAACCCCACTCCAAAGTTTGAAAAGCAAAGCTAAATCTGAGCACCAAAAAAGCTTCTCAAATTTTTGCTCGCTTCCATCTGAAAACTCAATGATCTTTTTATCCCCATCGATTTTTGTAACGGTCTTTTGTGAATGAAAATGGCTCTCAACAGGAAGTGCCAATTTCTGTAGGATTTCACTGAACGGTCTTACGGGAAGATATAGATTCGAAGTTAAATAAAATTTTTCTGCTTCTGAGTAGCCATCACGAATGGGAACAAATTCCCCCTTAATTCGTTCCTGAACTTCTGCTTCCGTAGAAGTCCAGTCAATATCGGGTACCCATTCTTTGAGGAGCGAAACAGTGTCAGTTTTC
>JBJSXY010000360.1:0-4161 GCA_046086625.1 Pseudomonadota bacterium
GACTCCGATAGCAAATCGGTGTTTTTCTTCTGCGGCATCAAACACTCCCAAACAAGACGATCCGGCTGCACAAAAAATGACATCTACTCCTTTTGAAAATTGAAGTAGAGCAAGTTCTTTCGCTTTGGCTGGATCCCGCCAAGCTTCCGAGGAAGCTCCCACATAGTGAGTGAGAACGTTGACTGGAGATGAATGGGACTGAGCGCCCGTACGATATCCCAATTCAAAACGCCGAATCAGAGGAATATCCATTCCCCCAATAAAGCCCACGGTCTTTGTTTTGCTCGTTAGCGATGCGATCACTCCAACCAAATAAGACCCTTCATGTTCTTGGAAAATGATAGAGCGAACATTGGGAAGGCTACTGGGAGCATCAATCAGAAGAAAGTCTATTTGAGGGAATTGTTTTGCAACGGCTTCGATTGCCGATTTTTGAACAAAACCTATCCCAATAATGAGATCGTAACCATGTTGCGCAAAAGTACGTAGAGAAGGAATAAAAGCTGAATCAGAGGCGCAATCTAAAACTTTCAGATGAATCTTTAATTCCTCTTTAGCGCGAGACGCCCCTCTAAAGGCAGAGGCATTGAAAGACTTATCATCTTTACCTCCGCGATCAAGAACCAATCCAACTTTGAGGGAGGGCGTGTTTTTTCCAAACGCCAAGAGAGCGATAAAGCCTGCCAGAATTCCAGGAAGCAAAAGACGAAATGCCATACTAGCTTTTTAACTCGTATCGGAGAGGCAATTCAAAATGAAGCTGTTGAGAAGTCAGATGAGATGGAGGGAGGGGAACTTTATCTAATCTTTGTAGAAAACGAACTGCTTCTTGCTGGAGGAGTTGGGGTGCCTTTGATTCCGCCAATCGAATGTCTGCTAAGCGTCCCTCGGGAGTTACTTGAAAACGAACCTTAACAATGCCTGATAAACCTAAATCTTTTAAGGACCGGGGGAAAACTTTGGCGGAGTCTAAATAAGCATGAAGGAGTGAAGCATATTCCGTGGAGGTTCCCCCTTGGCCGATTCCCTTCGAGGGTTCATCCGAGCTTGATTGGGAGGACTTTGAAGCAGTCTTTGTCTGAGTAGGGAGGTTCAGGGGGCTTTGATGAGATAAGGGGGTGGGGGATAGCCGACGTCCTAAATGAGGAAAGAAGGATACTTCGGTCGCATTCTCTGGCCCGCCCCTTTTACCTAAAAGCCTTTCGGAAGAAGAGGAACTAAGAAGAGAAGCCCCTTGATAAAAAAGAACTAAGTGAATAAAAAGACTAGTAAAACCGGCCAAATAGAGATTGAATAATTCAAAACGAAATGGTCTCTTGCAAAGCGCGGTCATGGAGCGATAAACCTTAGTCAAAGTCCCCGAAAGGAGCAAGTTTTGGTTCTTTCTATTTTAGGGTTTTTTTTGTGGTGTGCAACGACCTTTGCTGAGCCTAGCCAGGTTTATCAAGGTAACGATAAAGGTCGACCTTGTTTTCTGTATGTTCATCAGGAAATGGAAAATAATTCCACTTATCAAGTCGAAGTCTCTACGAGTTATGAGCATTCCGGACAGGGCCTAGGAAAAGTATTTTTAAAATTTAAGCCAGAAGCGGGCGGGAAAATGTTGGAGTGGCAAAATACTGAAACCAAAGAATTTGTGAAAGTTGTTTTAAGGGCTACTCATCCAACCCTCGTAGACCCTGCCGCCTTTCGCTTGAATTGGATGCACTTTGATCATCTTCATGATGCAACTTGCAGCGATCTTAAACCGGTGAGGGAAGAGTGAAGATTACGTTCAGCTTCTTGTTGTGTTTGATGGCTAGTTACTGCTTGGCTGAGGGGCAAGAAGTAGGCGAGCTTCCAGAAATTATTGTGCAGGAAGAAATAAGTGAGTCAGCTTCCGAATTAGATAAAGCTTCTGTTATTCCAGTCATCAAACTTCCGAAGAAAAAATTAGAGCAGAAGAAGACTCCAAGTTTATCTGAAGCTGTTTCTGGTGAAAATGGAGTGGAGAGCCAAACTTCCTGCGCCACTTGTGGATCGAAACGAATCACGGTCAACGGACTACGGGGAGAACACACGACCATTCTGGTAGATGGAGTTCCCCTGCACTCTGCGGTCTCAAGTTTTTATGGAGTCGATGCAGTTCCTCTTTCGGGAGTGGAATCAATTGAAATTAGTCGCGGCTCTGGAGCTTCATTAGTTGCCCCCGAAGCCATTGGCGGAGTAATCAATATCATTACGGAAACTCCGCACAAAAATGAAGTAGACTTGAATTTGTCCTCTGGAACTTCCCAAAATTGGCTTTTGAGCGGAGCTGTTTCTGAGACTTCTTTCATGAAAAATACCCGCTTGTTTGTTTCTGGCCAATGGAATCGACAAGGCTACTGGGATGCCGGTCGAACGGGAGTGTGGGATGTTGATAAAAATGGAGTGGCCGATGCCCCATTTTTTTCGAATGCAGGTTTGTTGACTAAGCTACTTATTGATTTAGGGGAAAGAGATAGTCTTGAGCTTCGTTATGGTTGGCAAAACGTTTCCATTTTAGGCGGCACTGTCGATGGAACAAAGCCAAGTACCTTTTTGTCCATCGTCGAATTACCGTCATTTCAAGATAACAATGTGGAAAAGCCTTATTTAGACGATCAGTTAAAGATTGCTGATACTATTAATTTGACTCGGAATGAAGCCGTTGGGAGATGGCGGCATCGATTGGGCGAGAGCTCACAATTACAGATGACGTCGAGTGCTGCTTGGCAAGACCAGGATTCTATTTACTTTCATGGGTACGATTATCGAAATAGAGATTTGCTCGCCTTTCAAGATGTCCGAGTCTCAACTCCACTTTCCTCAGAACATGTTTTAAGTGTGGGAGCGGATGGTCGTTACGAAACGATGACTTCCTCTTCTCAAAAACTCTATGCTATCAAAGGCCTTCCCCCGGATGATTTTCAATTTAGAAATGTGGGTCTGTTTCTGCAGGACACCTGGTCTCCCAGTCTAAACCACGAGTTTAATTTAGCGGGTCGACTCGATTACTTAAATATTGATTGGCCACTTCAAAAAGCAGGGGAGCGACAAGTTCAAAAAATATTGGGGTCGCCTCGATTTTTTTGGAAATGGACTCAATCTCCAGATTGGACAGCGAGAATTTCTTATGGCCGGGGCTATCGGGCTCCTTTAAGTTTTTTTGAGTCTCAACATGGCCTGAGCGAAAACGGTTTTGTGATTGGGTTAACCGAAATAGAAACTGCTCATTCGGTAGGGGTATCGGAGAGTTTTTCACGAGGACCCTTTGAATGGAATGCAAGCCTGTATGGAACTCAGCTTAGTCATTTAGCTTATGCATCAGATCCCATCGATGAGTTTAGTCCAGCAAAGTTTGAGAATTTAGATCGGAACGTAACCGTCATTGCGTCTGGGATTTCAGGAACCTATCGCGGAAAAACATGGCAGTTAGAAGCAGGAGTAGAGGATTTTCGGCTTCCCCCAGACTATAAAAAGTTACTTCCCGTAGCGGCTGTGGAGCAAAGAGCACGAGTGCGCGCTGAGAAAAAGTTTGGAAGTGCATGGGACTTGTTTGTCTCTGCGCAAGTGACGGGCCCAAGAAATCTATCGGATTATGGTTACGATAAGCATTACACAAATTACGAATCGGTGAATACGGAACTTGGATCGGTCAATACTTTGAAACAACAAAAAAATCAAAAGGCGCCGTTATTCGCCACAATTGATTTGGGAACGAATTATCGTCCTTGGAAGAATTGGGAGTTTTCTCTTTCCGTTCTGAATTTAACTAACTTTACTCAAACAGGGTGGGGAGATTCCCCTCTTGCCTGGAACCAACACGGTTCGGATCCGAGTCATTTTCATTTAGATAATTTACACGTGTGGGGCCCGCTCAGGGGAAGGGTTTTCATGATGTCTCTTCGAGCAACCCTTTAGGCTTAAAAATGCTGTATGCATAGAAGTCCTGTTTTTATTCTTTTCGCCTCTCTTTTGGCTCTTCCTGCTTTTTGTTGCTCGAAAGATGAGTTGTCAGTATTTACTCCGTTTATTCAGAAAGTAGAGTGCGTTCAAAGATGGCGGAAAAACCAAATCTTGATGATAGTGGAAAAAGATTGTGTGCCCTGCCACAAGCTTTTAGAAAGAATGCGAAGTGAAATGCCCCGAACCCAGAAA
>JBJSXY010000361.1:0-6133 GCA_046086625.1 Pseudomonadota bacterium
TTCAATATAAACGCTTCCTCCCAAAGCAAAGGCCACATGAAAAATTCCGGCATCGGTTCTAGGAGAGTCATCGGAAAAAAATTTTCGAGGGGCGTTTTTCTTCTTGATAAGCTTTTGGGAGTTTTTTCGAATGGGCTTTAAAGTTCGGGGGGCTTCCTCTTGATCTGAAACAGCGTCTTCAGTGGTTTCTTCTTCATCGACGTAATCTTCTTCGGCATGAACGATGACCGTTCCGTTCAGTAAACCAACCAATACAAGCGCCGCTACCCATCTATTCATTTTAAGCAGTTTCATTTTGTCATTATAACAAAATTTCATGAGGTTAAGTGACGCGATTGGTCTTTAGAAGAGCAGGATTTTATGACTAGCAACCGCTACAATAAGAGTTTCAACTCCCCCATGAAAAAACTATCCATTCAGTCTTTGATTTTATTGAGCATGATTGCGTGTTCTTCTGGTTTTTCCATTGGGTGGAAGCTTCACTTGGGTGCTTCGGTAAGCAATTTGGAGCAAAGGTTTAAAGCACCGACTGGATTTGCATCGAAAGTAAGCGAAGTTCAAGGGCTTCTGGGAGTGAGTAAAACATTTAGACTTTCAAGACGCTTAGGCCTTACCCCTGAAGCGTTTATTTTGCTTCCTTGGAGAAGGGGAATGGATGGAACAACGCTGACATTTACCCAGCATCTAGGTTTGCTAATCGATATTCAGGTATCCAAGCCAATCGCTCTGTCTCTTGGAAATGGACTGTTATGGGAAATGTATTGTTCGAAAGGGGAAGCGGTTCCTTTAGGAAATGGAACTGGTTCAAGCACATTTTACACCCCTTCGCGCTGGACCCAAGTGGTACTGCCGACGGCTCTCATTAGTATCGAATGGAAATTTAGTAAGAAAGTGGGCTTTCAGATAGGCGCAGTTATTTCTGAATATCTTGATTCCAACAAGAGAAGATTTCGTGGAATTGGAAAGTTGGTTATCGACTTATGAAAAATAAATGGATTGTTATTTTTCTCTTCTTATCATCCTTCGCACAAGCTTGGACTCACTTGGGTTCGAATACTTATGGATGGAAAGAAAAAAAGCTTACGTTTCATGTAAATCCTACCAACTGCACTTTGCCTGAAAGTGAACTCTATCAGCTCATCGACAATGCGATTAAAGCTTGGAATGGGGTTCCCAATAGTGATTTGGAAATTTCTCGTTCTCTCACTGTGGCGACGGATGGAGATGCGGAATTTCGAGCAAAAACAGCCACTCAAGTTCCCCTCATTTTATGTTCAAAGCAATTAAGTGACTACGGCAGTATAGACGCCAATACTATTTTAGGCTTTGTTCCTTACTTTGATGAAAACGCAGAAGGCTATGTTCAATACTCGGGACTTGTTTTAAATGCACAGGCCGGAGCTCTTGCCGAGCTTTCCCAACTTTCTTCCGGTGAAGCGGAGCTCATTATCGGTCATGAAATGGGTCACGTACTGGGGTTGGGGCATAGCGGGGATCCCAATTCGCTCATGTACTTTCAACTCAACAAAGACTTTCTTTTGATTACCCAAGATGATCAAGATGGCATTGCTCATCTGTATCCGAGAAATGTATTGGGAGGAGCCTTAGGGTGTGCTTCGGTCCATCAACATCCAACCCAAGTGCCGCTTCACTGGCTTGTTCTTTTATTCGTGTTTTTAGTTCTTTGCGTTGTTTTGGGCCGGGTTTTCTCTAGAACTGAACTACTTCCTTAATTTCCGGGATAAGCTCTTTTAGCCGAGTTTCCACTCCTATTTTGAGAGTGGCCGTGCTGCTGGGACAAGAGCTGCAGGCCCCTTGAAGTGATAAGTAAACAATCCCATCCTCGAACTTACCAAAGGTAATATCGCCTCCATCCATGGCGACAGCAGGTCGAATCTCTGTGTCTAAGATTTCTCGGATCTTCTTCTCAATTTCTTGATCTTCGGGTTTTGACGAGCTGGCAGTAGAAGCCATCGGATCAAAGCCCGGAGAAAATACGGGCAAAGCCGATTTCAAATGTTTCTCAACTGTTTGAGGAACTTGTTCAGCAATCGTATCCCAATCTCCTTGAGTTGCTTTGGTAATCGTAATGAAGTTGGGGCCAATCATGACTGCAGAAACACCCGCTACTTTAAAGAGTGCATCCGCTAAAGGGGATTTGTCTTTGGTCTGGTCGGGCGTTAGGAAATTCGCAGCTCCCCGTTCCATAAAACGAGTATTGACGACAAATTTCAGCGTATTCGGATTGGGGGTAAATTCTAAACTAATTTGTATGTTTTCCATGAGTTTCCTCGAAGCCGGGAACATACCTCAAAATCCAGTTTAGTTTCTAGAACAATTTATTGAATAGTGCTTAAAAACTTTTTAAGAAGAAGCTATATAGTAGTTTGGATTTAATCATGTTTAGAGTGTTGAAAAGATTTGGGTTTTTGATGGTCCTAGCGGGATGGCTAGGAGGGGAAGGGGTTGCTGTGGAAACCCCATCTGCCGTCATCTCGCTTCCTGAGGTCCGATTCGGGGAAGAATTGAACTCCATTGCGGAATCTGAAGAGATTTCAATCGACTATCGACCCGAACGATTTTCCTTTTCAGGGTTAGCTGAGAGCGCTTCGGTTGTTCTTTCCCCCTCTGTCACTTCTTCATCTCCACCGATTTTTTCAATTCGAGGGATGGATCCTTCTCAAACGCGAGTATTCATCGAAGGAGTTCCTCTCACCGAGCCAGTTTTTCAATCTGATAATTTATCTTTAATACCCAAGCTTGCGATTCAAAAAGTGGATTTATTTAATGAAACAGCCCCCGCTTCTTTTCTCTCTTCAAGTTTGGGAGGGGCGATTAACTTGCGTTTGCAAGATTTGATACTCCGACCCAAAGTTTTAGGGCAAGTGGGAAACTTGGGTTCCCTTCGAGTGGCCGGACAGTCTCAGCTCGCTTTTGGATGGAGCTTGGATTTGGAGTATGAACAGGCCAAAGAAAATTTTGAATACTGGAACGATAACGCAACTCCCTTTAATTCGACTGACGACGAAATAAAAGAAAGAGTTCACAACAGTTTCAAACGGGTTTTGATTTTGCCGTCCTTTCGAGTTCAGGAAAAAAGACAAAGCAGCTTTCATTTTTTTTCACTTAACTCGTTTCAAGTGGCGGACGTTCCAGGCCCCACCCACCGCCCGAATCCTTATGAATTAGCAGATTGGAATAATCTCACAGTTCTCCGAGGAAAGACTCCGCTAGCAGAGCATTTGACTGGAGATGGAATGTTGTTTTTTAGAGCTCGTGCCGATGAGCTTACAAAAGAAAATGAAACTGAAACTGAACCTGAACCTTCTCTCAACTATACAAGCGGAGCAAAAGCTTCGGTGAATTGGAAGCAGGATTATTGGAAAGCCGAATTTGCAGCAGGTTTTAATTTTTCGAAGTACCGAAGCAAAATTGAAGTGGAACGCTTTGAGCTTCCGGCTTCATTGAGCGCTCAGATTTTGTTGGGAAGTTCGTTTGAGTTAAAACCAGCTATGTTGATTGCTCTTTCCGATTCCAAGTGGAATGCTTCACCTCGGCTTGGGTTTGATTATCGGCCATGGTCTTCGTTGCGTCTTTTTGGGTTTGGCGGTTGGGTTTTTCGCCAGCCTTCTCTCTCAGAATTGGTTGGGAATCAGGTTGGAGTTGCCGCTAATCAAGAATTAAAAGAAGAAATGGCTACTAAAGCCGAATTAGGGTTTCAATGGTTTCCCTGGCTTCAATCGAGTCTCGCAAAAAGCCACGTTTCTTTTTCGGTTTTTGGAGCTAAAGCACAAAATCTCATTTTGTTCTCTCAAGTGGGGCCCGATCTTCGTCGAGCTGAAAATATTGGCAAAGCTTCATGGCTCGGGCAGGAGCTCTCTTTCAGAATAGAAAACCCTTGGGGTTTTTTTAGTCGCCCTTCTTTTCTTTGGCTTTGGACTCGAAATGAATCCCCTCTAGCTGCAGAAAATGGAAAGAGTTTGCCTTATCGATTTCCGATGACTCTTCTTTTAGAAACTGGAATTGAGCGAGATAAGTGGAATGCCGGACATCGAGCTTCTTTTTTCTCCCCTTCTTTTACGGACAAAATGAATCAAGAGCAACTTGCAGCTTATCAGCTTCACGATTTGTATCTGGGACTTAAAGTCAAGGAATGGGGACTTGTCCAACTTAGCCTACAAAACCTCTTTAACATTACACTCGCCAGTGCCTCTATGGCCGGGGTAGAAGTATCAAAGTCTGTAAGCGGGATAAATGGTTATCCTACAGCTGGAAGAAGGATAGGGGTCACATGGGTTTACGATTTCTAAGTTCTCTTTTCTTGGTGGGATTTTTAAGTGGTTGTGGTTTAAAGCTTGGCGTTCAACAGTGGGATCTTCAAAAATCGAGCAAAATGCTTGCAGTGACAACCACCAACTATCAAAGCGGGGCTCTTGCCATTCTTGACATCGAGAATCGATTAGCAAGACTTGAGTTTTCCCCTATTTTTCCAGATGCCATCGTGAAATCTTTTAGCGGGCTAACAGATATTTTTGTTATTAATCGATTGGGCGCCGATAACATCCAAAGAATTGATAGAGCCACGGGAAAAACCATCCAACAGTTTTCGGTCGGTCAGGGAACGAATCCCCAGGACCTAATTCTTGTGGGAGATAATGCGTACGTCAGCTGTTTGGAGTCAGCTGAGCTTCTAAAAGTAAATTTGGAAGCTGGGAGTATAAAGAGTCGTATCAATTTAATGAGCTTTTCAGATTCAGATGGTTCACCAGAAGCTTCTTGGATGGAGCTCCACGAAAAAGAATTGTGGGTACAACTTCAGAGACTTGATAGAAAAAACTCTTTTTCACCCATCGGGCTTTCTCAAATAGCAATTTTTAATACGGGTACCGATCAAGTGATTCAAGTGATTAATTTAAAAGCGACCAATCCAGTGACGCCATTTAAAAGGTCGGCTGAAGGGCAGTGGCTTGTAGCCGAAGCAGGATTTGTAGGAAGGCTGAGTAAGCTGGATGGAGGCATTGAACGTATTGATCCCTTTAAAAAAGAATCCTTGGGCTTTATTACGACAGAAGCTCAGCTGGGAGGAGACTTAGTCGATTTTGAATGTTTAAACAAAGAGGAATGTCTTGCGATTATTTCTAAGCCACAAACGGAGCTCGTTCTTTTTGATGTAAAAACGGGAGCAAAACTAAGAAGCTTGTGGCTTTCTTCAGGCTATGACTTACGCCAACTGGTTCGAGATCCCGAAGAGGGACTCATTTATGTAGTGGATGGAAATCCCTATCAACCAAAAATTAGAGTGTGGGATGAATCAACACTTCAGCAACGCTTGGATCTTAACTGGAACCTAGAGTTGCCTCCTTATCAGATAACTTTTCTTAAATAAAAAAACCTTAACGAGTGCGGGGGGCGGCAGCTCCGGGTCTAAACTGAATTTGAGGAGCGGCAGCAGTTTGAAGAATAAAATCCCAATTAATGCGAACGTACCCATCGGATTCTACGAGGCCTACAGGGGGATTTGGAAAAGGGGAAGCTTGATAGAAAGCTTGAACGGCAACTTCATCAATTTCAGAAACTCCAGAGGCTCCAATTTTCGATATTTTTAAAACCTGGCCTTGGTTATCGAGCAGCACTAAAACTCTTGTAACCAGTTCGTTTTCTTTTAGCATTTGGCCTTTGCCCCAAAGCTTAGCCACTTCACGTTCAATAGAGGGTTTCCAGTATTGTCGAAGAAGATCTTTGATGCGGTTGTAATAGGAAAAGTATCTAAACTCACGAGTACTAAGAATGGTTCGATCGCCGGAAGCTACATTGGGTAAGTAGTCATCAGAAGCAGAAGCTGCACCGCCTTCACCATTTAAGCTCAAGTCTTTCAAAGACAGGTTCTTCCAGTTTTTCTTTTTTTGAGTGGGAGTGTTTCCCAAATCCATTGAAAGTTTGTCCTCTGGAGAAGCTTCGTCTTCTGCTGAATTGGCTTCTTCCGGTGTTCCAGTGCCTTGTCCCTTTTCGAATTTATCCACTCGCTGAGCTCTTGTTTGCTGCTCTGCTTTTTGATTTTTATCGCTAAGAAGACTCGCTGAAGGATCCACTTCTCGGTTCCCCGCATCTTCTGATTCGACGACTTGATTTCTGG
>JBJSXY010000362.1:0-3648 GCA_046086625.1 Pseudomonadota bacterium
TTTAGAAAAAATGGATCAGAACCGATTGACCTATTTGAAAAATGGGGTCCGTCAGCTTCTGAAGTAAAAAGAGCGGGAGGGGTGAGAATCGAACTCACCGCGGATGCCATAAGCACCCACCATCGGATTTGAAATCCGAGGAGCACACCAGAAGCTCATCCACTCCCCATCTTGCAATAGCTTTTTAATATTAGCGCGAGCTCAGGGGGTGTTAACAGCTCTTTTTCAAGAATGCTTTTCTCACTTGCTCTTAAAAAGGCACAGGCTTGTAATTTATCAAAGCCAAAAGTCTTCTTCTGTTGCAGTAAATAGACTGTTTTAAAAACTCCTTCCGCACTCAGTTCTTCTTGGTATTTCGCCCCTAAGTAAGTCGTAAGCTCGTCCCGGGCTTTTTCGGTCAAGGGCAAGCAGTCTCCTGAAACTCCCTCAGATCCCCCCAAAGATATTTTTTGGAGAACTCTTTTTCGCTCTGTTTTTGAAAACGGAAAATGGACCGCTTCAAAGAGGACCCCTTCATTAGAAATATAAACGGTCTTAGATACTTTTCCGTCCACTATCAACTGCCGAACTCCCGGAAAGGGCAGGGCTCGCAAAGTAGAACAAGCAAGAAGAGGGTGCTGCACTTGATACGTGACTTTCACGACTGCATTGGTTGCTCCCTTTTTCTGGGGAACTAGAAGTTGGATTGTCTTTTCCTGTGAAAAGGAAATGCTTTGGGCCAGAAAAAGAAGTGGGTAAAAGAACTTCATTTCAGATCCAACTCCTTCCGAAAATAATCCCGTTTCCATTCGTTGTTGTATTGAAGTAGCGGCCAGGGGGTTTTACTTATCTCTGTATTAAAGAGGTGGCTCTCCGGATTTCCTTCGCCTCCACTGGGATCAATTAAAAACGCTTGGTAAATTTTTCTGCCCTCTAAATAGTAAGTGCCTTCCTTAGGAAGAGGATTGCCGGGTCGAAGGTCTGTCACTCGAAATATCACATTCATGGGATGCGGATCGGGATGGGTTGAAAGAATTGCCAGCATTCGGTCTGCGAGCCACCGCCGTGCGGGCTCTGACTCTCCTCTCAGAGCTCTTAAGTCTCTCCCATTACCAGCAAGAAGCTTTTTTCCAAGCTTGTTTTTAATTGCAAGCAGATCCTCCATTACGAGAAAAAGAGAACGCTCCCCGGATTTGTTTCCAGGAAGCAACGACACCCCTAGCACTTCGGGGCCCTTCCCTTCTCGGTGCCAGTTTTCAAGTTGTTGGATAATTTTTTTGTGATCTTTTAGTTCGCTTGAAGGAAATTCTTTAGTCACCAAGCTTGAGCCGTCCGGCAAAGTAACCGAATGGGTGTTCCCATCGTTTCCGCCAAGACTTTTTCTGCTGCTAGTCTTTGCCTCTAGATCATCCAAAAGCTTTTTCCAGCCTTTGGGATCTCCATTTTCAAAATATTTTTTGAAAGGGGCTTCAGCAGTTTGTCGTACCGACAGCTTTTGCGCTAGCAATGAAAGTGTTTCGCGAACACATCCAGCGTCAACGGAACCGGGCACACCCAGAGAAAGAATTAGCGCAAGATAAATACCCCGTTTCATGGATCTCCTTTTTCCTCATTCTTGAAACGGTGTTTTGACCGGAATTCTTTACGGAAATAGTGGTCCCCAGAGTCACTCGTCTAAAACCTATCCAAGGGGGGTTATAATGCCCTTAAACCTCATCTCCAATTTAGCCGATAAGACAGGGCTAAACTGCGGGTATTCGGGGGGCCTTCTCCTGGCCCGAAACTTGTAGTTAACTTAGTTAAATTGATAGGAATTTATGCTCGCTTGGCGTGAACTCTTTATTTTGAGTGGTTTCGTGCTTTTATGGTGCGGACCTGTCCGATCCGAACACGGGGCAACATCCTCTTTACGCCCCAAGGTTTCTTCACGCGCATCCGAGTGTTCGCAGTCAAAATTCGAAGACACTTTTGGTTTAAATAAGCTGGCAGATGCGAATAAGTCATCTGCTGCAAGAACCGCACACCCACTTCTCCCCATTCGCACCCTCACTGAAAAACGCTATGGCGGCGGGGGAATGGGAGCCTCTTGGTCGTACGACGTCGCTGCGGGGCGGAGATATCAGGCACCGGATGATCGCGTGTTTCGTTGGGCAGTTTCAGATTCGCTCTCTTGTTTTTTGGATAAACATACTGACTCTTCTGATTTTCTTTCAAATCTTTTGACCCAAGTGACTCTTTTAGATCAAATCCAACCCAATGGCGGAAAGCTTAAAACAGATGGCAAAGCCCAGCCCGAAGAGCTCGAAACATTTCGTAAGATGGGCGAGCTCTTTGAGAAGCTGAAAGCTGAACTTTCACAGCAACAGGGAAAAAAAGATTTTGAAGATTTTTTTCAAGCTTTCTTTAAGCAGATTAAAAAAACTGAGCAAAGCCTTTTGTCATCAAAGCCCCAGCTGGAACTTCATCCAGATTTTGTTAGACAAATTGAAAAACTAAGAAAAGAAGCGTCTCCAGAGCTAGCTTCCTTTGTTAAAGATTTTAGCGAGTCGCCTGAGTTTGATTATTGGCTTCATCCCATTCTTGCAAATCACTTTCGAAAGGCGCTTAAGGACCCCGCTTTTTCGCTTAAACCCAATGAAAACATGACCCCAGCACAAGCTTTTGATCTTGGTAGAGAGTTTCAACGAATCTTCCGAGGTGCATCTGTTTCAGGAGATCTCAAAGGGCCCAGCCCGACTGATCCCCTGGCAACTCAGGGCCGAGTGGTGGGCCAACAGATTTCTTCGCCACAAATTACAAATCTCTTGGGTGCCGAACTCGATCATCTGGCTGCGAGACTTCCATCTGATGAACGCGGACGACAGGCAATGCTTCAGGACACAGCACAACGCTTGTCACGATCTCTAAACGACTATCAGACTGAGCTTGGTGGATCCTTTTCCCCTGAACACTTAGCTCTGCGGGATGCCACCCAAACAGCTTTGGCTCGTTTGACAAACGATCGCGATTCCGCAAACAGCGCTTCAACACTTCAAGGCGAGGGAGCACGAAACAGAAATGAAACCGACAGAACCATTCTAAATCCTTTACGTACCAAACTCGAATCAGAGCTCTCAGGACACAAATATCCGATTTCGCTTGCGGCCATTGAAAAGGTCTCCGTTTATCCCGAGTCCATGAAGGAACTCATCCAGTGGCTCACTCGGCGAATGGAGCCAAAGGCGCTCTCTCGCGGGGCGCAAGGAAATTTGGAAGGCTTTCTTCAAACGGGGGAAACTCAACACCTATTCGATTTATTGTTTCAGGACCGGAACGCTTTCCAAGGAGCGCTCGGTTTTATTTCCGCGGCCAAAGAGGCATCCAAAGGTGACCAGGCTCTTTTAAGAGCGACAAGTCTTCTTACCAAACTTAGCGCGCAATCACTTAAGCCAAATTCGAAGTGGAATGAGGAATATGCTTATGCAAGAAGCCTCTTAAAAGATTCCATTTCAAAACTTTCCCACGATGCTCTTCGTGAGAAAGATCGAGATGCTCATCTTTTGGCTCTCCGGCTTTTAGATGAAATAGGACTTAAGAACGTCACTGACCGAGATACAAAAGCAGCGGATTCTTACCTTCCAAGTGTCTTGTATCAGGAACTCAATGCGGAACAAATAGCTCTGAGCGAGG
>JBJSXY010000363.1:0-4406 GCA_046086625.1 Pseudomonadota bacterium
CTAAAACAGAAGCGCAAATAAAAGCGCAGTTAGAGGAGAGTGTTCCTCTCGATTTGAAAGCAATTGCAATTGACGAACTCATTTTGCGAGTGAATGCAGCTCCAAAAAGAGAAGTGTTTGTTACTAAGTTTTCTGAGGAGAGAGAAAAGTACCAATCTGTGAATTCTTCTTCATCTTCGGTGTCGTCGAGTTCCAAAATGATATCGGCTCTGTTTGGATTGTTAGCGGTCATGGGAATTCTCTACGCAGGATTTAAGGAGTTTATTCCATCCACTAAGGAAACAGCTCGTGAAATTGCGGAAGATAAAAAAGTGCAACCGGGCATAGAAGCAACAGGACTTCCCAAAGCCCGCTCTGGGTCAGAACCCAAAAAGCCAGTAGCCTCTCCGGCTCCTTCTCTTGCGCCCAAAGAGCGAGATCGAGGCGAAGTTCGTGAAGATGAACTTGTGCGCATGCGAGAAGAAGAGCGGCGACGAGAAGCAGCCGAAAGAGAGCGAGAAAAGGCTCAACGAGAAGCCGAAGAGGCTCGAGGCGACCAGGAGGAAACTTCAGCCGAAGCTGAAGGGGAAGCTGATGCTGATGCTGAAGCAGAAAGTGGCAAAAAAAATAATCAGAGACCTAAAAAACCTCGTAGACCCACAAACGAACCCTCTGAATCAGAGGAAGACGAAACCCCTCCCCCTAGCTGGCTTGAGTAGGTGACCAAAACCTGTTAAGTCGTGGTTACTGTGACTGTTGAACAAACCTTTTCAAAAGAGTGGAAAAAACTTGAGGCAGCTTCACCGAAGGGCTTTAAAGTTGTTGTAGCCCTATCGGGGGGTGTCGACTCTAGGGTGCTTTTGCATCTGATTCACCAAGTTTTACCGTCTTCTCGTCTGGTGGTAGCCCATTTTGATCATCAAATAAGGCCCTCGAGCCAACAAGTGGCGCTTGAAGTAAAGCGATTTTGTCTTGGAATAGGTATCGAACAAGTTTTTCTGGGAAATAGAAAAGGTGGCAAATGTTCTGAAGAAGCTCTTCGAAAAGAGCGTTATCAGTTTTTAGAAGAAGTAAGGAAAAAAACAAAATCGAATTTCATTTTATTAGCCCACCACGCAAACGATCAGCTCGAAACTTTTTTGATGCGCCTTCTTCGTGGAAGTGGGGTTTATGGATTAGCTTCCATGTCAAAAAAGCAAGGCGTCCTAGTGAGGCCACTCCTTGGAATTTCCAAATCGGATATAGAGGCATTTGCTCAAAAAGCATCTCTTTCATTTCACGAAGACGAAACGAATCAACAAAGAAAATATTTTCGAAATCAAATTCGGCATGAATTGGTCCCAGAGTTCATAAAAGTGAGTTTTCGGTATGGGGGAGAACAGCAATTACTCAAACGCATGGAAAGCTTGACTGAAGAATTGCAAGTTATCCGTCGGGAAAATAAGAAAAAAGCTCGTCGATGGATTAACACTCAAGTTCGAGAGAGTTTTTATTGGTCTTCTTTTCCAAGGAAATCGTGGCTCAAGCTCAAGTCACAGGAAAAAAAAATGGTAGCTCTTTTTCTGTGGAAAGAGTGCGTGAATGAACCATTGGAAACTAAAGAAATAAAACTTCTCAATCAATCCATTCAAAAACAAAAGAGATTATTTTTATCCGGAGGGGTAGAAGTAATCCCGTCGTGTGGGAACGTGTACTTGCAGACTCCCGGTCAAAAAAAGAAACAAGTTCATTTTCGAAATTCGGCCCTTTTGATTGATACTTGTTGTATCCCCGGTAAAAAAAGAAAACTTCAAGCGCTTCTTAAAAAAGAGGGAGTCGAGCTTCGGTTTTTAAAACCAGGAGATCGATACCAGAATAAAAAAATGAAACGACGCTGCTTGGATGATCTAATTCCAGCTCCAGAAAGATCTCTTTTGCCAGTCTTAGCGCAAAAAAACTCGAAGGAACTCGCCTGGTACTTTCCGCTTCCCCACGCCATTCTTGAGTGCTTACAGGTTCCTTGGGCTTCTTGGAGGCCAGACATCCAACAAAATAAATAAAAACATATAGTTAAGTAATGTCTCTAATGGGTTGGTTTTACTTCTAAATATGTCTAGAAGAGCATAAGGTTTCCGCGCCCTCCTACCGATACATAAACAACGAGGGGTGTCTGGTAATTTATGAAATCTTCACAAAAAACAGTCTTTGCTTGGCTTCTGTTAGTGATGGGGACCGTTGCTTTATTACAAACGGCCAAAGTGAATCCGCTTGAAAAGAAAATAACCTTTCCCCAGTTCATTGAATCTGTAAAAAAGGATCAAGTTGAATCAGTCACCTACAAAGAACGCGGCCGAATTTCGGGGCGGTTTAAATCGGATCACGAAAATGGCGCTGCATTTGAGACGGTCGGCGATACGACATCCGAGTTTTACACCAAACTTTTGGGTGAACACAGCTTAACTCCCAACTATGAAATCGATGGAGGGAATACACTTCTTGTCCAGCTCCTTATCAGCTGGGGTCCGATGCTTGTTTTAGGGGTTCTATTAATCTTTTTCTTGCGACAGATTCAAGCAAGCGGAGGAAAAGCTATGACGTTTGGGCGATCACGCGCCAAACTTCATGCCGATGGAAATACGAAAGTTCTCTTTGGAGATGTGGCGGGTTGTGATGAAGCTAAAGAAGAACTCAAAGAAATTGTCGATTTTTTAAGAGATCCGAGAAAATTTACGAAGCTTGGGGGCCGAATTCCCAAAGGGGTGCTTCTGGTGGGAAGTCCCGGAACGGGAAAAACGCTTCTAGCCAAAGCTGTTGCGGGTGAAGCTGGAGTCCCATTCTTTAGTATCAGTGGTTCTGACTTTGTAGAAATGTTTGTGGGTGTGGGCGCTTCGCGCGTTCGAGATCTCTTTGAACAAGGTCGAAAACATGCTCCTTGCATTATTTTTATCGATGAAATCGATGCCGTAGGACGACACCGCGGGGCTGGATTAGGCGGGGGGCACGATGAACGAGAACAAACTTTGAATCAACTGCTCGTTGAAATGGATGGGTTTGATTCAAAAGAGGGTGTGATTCTCGTGCTGCGACCAACCGACCTGATGTGCTAGATCCTGCTCTTTTAAGACCCGGCCGTTTTGATAGAAACGTGGTGGTTCCAAAACCCGATATTCGCGGACGTGAGGGAATTTTAAAAGTACACGTCAGAAAAACTCCTTTAGCACCTGATGTCGATCTAACTGTCATCGCAAAAGGCACCCCAGGTTTTTCAGGGGCCGATTTGCATAATTTAGTAAATGAAGCAGCTCTGATTGCAGCTCGCCGAAATAAAGCTGCGCTTTCTATGTCTGAGTTTGAAGCCGCCAAAGATAAAATTCTGATGGGAAGCGAAAGAAAAACCATGATCATTGGCCCAGAAGAAAAGAAAGCCATTGCCTATCACGAAGCGGGTCATACCATTGTAGGAAAAAGCCTTCCTGGATTAGATCCTGTGCATAAAGTGACGATTATTCCGCGTGGGATGGCTCTAGGATTAACCCAAACTCTTCCAGAAGAGGACCAACTCACTCTATCTGCAGATAAAGCTGAGCGCATGATTTCCTTCCTCATGGGAGGAGCCATTGCCGAATACTTAATTTTTGGTCAGAAAACCACTGGGGCTGGAAATGATATTGAAAGAGCGACTGATTTAGCCCGTCGTATGGTTTGTGAGTGGGGAATGAGCGAAAAAATTGGGCCGGTAGCAGTAGGAAAAAAAGAAGGGGATGTGTTTTTGGGACGTGAAATCAGTCAAACTCGAAATGTTAGCGAACGCCTTGCCGAGCAAATTGACACTGAAGTGAGAGACATTATTGTGAGAAATTACAATCGTGGTGTAGAAATTCTCCAAAATAAAATTTCAATTTTACATGCCATGGCAGCAGCACTTCTTGAACGCGAAACCCTCGAGCGGCCTGAAATTGAAGCGTTAATGGAGGGCAGGGCGCTGCCAGCGTTTGTTCCTCCCTCTACTCAACAGGCGCCTAAAGCTCAGGACTCCGAGGAGTCGTCTTTGCCTCTAGGGCTTCCCAATCGAAAAACTGAAGTAGCATAATTGCTAAACATTTCAGCCACTTTTTCCGAAAAATGAAAGAAGGGATTTTTCTGTCCCAAGAGAGGCGGAAACAAAGCGTTAAGCCGCGGCTATGGAAACATTTTTCAATAATATCCGAGAAATAGTCCGCTGGAGCGATATGGTGGATATCGTTCTGGTAACGGTAGTCGTTTACCGGGTGCTGCTTCTAATCCGAGGAACTCGAGCCGTTCAGATGCTGACCGGTTTTGGCATTATTCTGATGGGGTACTTTCTCTCTCAGAAGCTCCAGCTTCATACTTTGCATACCATTCTGGACCAGTTTTTTAGCAACCTTATTTTTATTCTCATCATTGTGTTCCAAGAAGAAATTCGAAAG
>JBJSXY010000364.1:0-4098 GCA_046086625.1 Pseudomonadota bacterium
CAAAATAACAACCAACTTTGGCACAACTGGCAAAAGAGAAACTTCTAATAGCAGTTGGGAATAGACACTTTCAGCAACTTTTTTTCCATCCAGAATCGTAGGCATGGTATGCACAATGGCGTTTTATAGAAAAAGTGTCAACTCTGAGAACTTCAGTGGGAACTTAAAAACTGACCTATTTTTGGAAACTCTGGAAACTTAAAATCTCTACTTCGACATTTTTCAATCGCATCTTCAATTTGGTTAACATCCATGCAGAGAATCCCCATTCCTAAATCTGCCCATTTGACCGCTAATTCGACTTGAGAGTCATTTGCTTCGCCGTAACGCATTTGTTTCGGAACAACAATCGTGGGCTTTCGCAACTGATACAGTTGGGAAAGCATCCCGGTTCCCCCGTGAGAAATCACTATTTCAGCTTTCTGGATGAGACGCTCTATCTCTGCGGGGGGAGCTGTTCTTACAAAAGGAAATGAAGGCTCTGTGTAGCTCATCCCAATTTGACCGAAAAAATCATATCGATTGCGCAATTTATCACAGGCTTGGATCAAAGGATCAAAGTGCCCTGTAGAAACTAAGATGAGAATCATAAAACCCATCCTTCATAGCGAGCTTTTGGCCCGTACACTTTAAGAAGCTCGGGCCACTGCACTAAAAGATCCTGACAAATCGGATAGAGCAATCTGCCGGTTACGCTCTTGGTAGTTACTTGGTTCATACACTCTACATGGACCACTTTAGAGCCAAAGCAACGGGCAAAGTAACAAAAACAAACCACGTTGCTAGCTCCCAGAGAAATTACCGTTCCTGGGCGGAGTTTCCATACAAGTCGAGCCGATACCCAAACATGTTTCACAGCCCCCAGAGGATTAAAAAATCTCTTTTTTCCAAACCAACGAAACAAATAGGGAACTTCAAAAACTTGGGAAAACGACTTTTTCAAACTATCGATATCAGGTCCACGTGTGGTCACAATAGCGGACGGTTTATCAGCCATCTGTTCCATGAGCTTCAGCGCATTATGTAGATGTCCGCCCCTATCCGTAACTAAAACAAAGGGTTTCTTAAGCATGAGTGCTATTTTAGCAGACGGAAGCTTTAAACGTTAGAGGGGGCGCTCAAAATTCAGATATGAATTTTGTCGAAAACCATTTCCCTTGAAAAAAGATTGAGCCGCTTTGTTATAAGTCTCGGTTTGAGCCCACAAAGTTTTGGCACCTAAGGTTCTGGCCAACTGCATGATCTCTTCCATGACTTTTCCACCAATCCCCTTTTTTCGGTAGCGGTCTTCTACATAAAGTTCGTCGATGTAAATGGTTAGGCCGCCTTTTTCCACACTGTGATACCGAGTCAAAATAACGTAGCCCACTCGTTCTTCACCCATTTGGATAAAATAGGGAGTAGCTAGAGATTCGTTTCGAAGCAGGCTTTTTACGCCCTCTTCAATATTAATCATGGCTTCAAAATCTTCATCGTGCTTGTAGAGTGCCTCGATGTACTCACGCAGAGTGTCCATCTCCATTGAATAAACTCGGCTTAATTTAATTGATTGCACTTGAGTGCTCCTTATTTAAACACGTATTTTAAGCAATCCTCGAGATTGCTGACAAATTTTAACTTAATTCCTCGCCACACTTCTCTATCAATCTCTTTCAAATCTCTCTCATTGGCTTTCGGTAAAATGACAGTCTTGATGCCAGTACGTTTCGCAGCTAACAGTTTTTCTTTAATTCCACCGATCGGAAGCACTCTCCCAGTTAAAGAGAGCTCCCCAGTCATCGCAATTTCCTTTGGAAATCGCTTACCGCTCAAGAGTGAAAAAAGACTACAAGCAATGGTAATTCCAGCCGATGGGCCGTCTTTTGGAGTTGCACCCTGGGGAACATGAACATGGATTTGGTTTTTTTCAAAGAAGTCAGACGCTAAATTAAGCGATTTGGCTCTCTGACGAATATCAGTAAAGGCGATATTGGCCGACTCCTGCATGATTTCCCCTAAGGAACCCGTCAAAGTAAATCCTCCTTTACCCAGTACCGATCGACTTTCAATATACAGAACCTCTCCCCCAAAGGATGTCCACGCCAACCCCGTGGCAACCCCACATCCGCCTGAATGAATATCTACTTCTGCTTGATAAGGGGGAACACCCAATATTTTTTCAACCGAAGCAGGCGAATTTAATCGAAGCGGTCGCCGGTTTCCACCTGCCATTCGAAACGCCACTTTTCGAAAAAGCTTTGCAAATTGCTTTTCTAAATTTCTCACACCTGATTCGCGGGCATAATGATTGATCACTTCATAAATTGCCCTATCACTGAGCTGCAACCCTTTCTCAGGCACTCCATTTTTCTCTCTTTGCTTCGGAATTAAATGCTTTTTAGCAATATGGAATTTTTCTTTGTCTGTATACCCCGACAAATAAATGACTTCCATTCGATCTAAAAGAGCTGAGGGAATAGTGTCCGTCGTATTAGCGGTTGTAATAAAAAACACTTGAGAACAATCCACTGGCAGATCGACATAATGATCTAAAAAATCTTTGTTCTGTTCTGGATCCAACACTTCCAAAAGCGCTGAGGCAGGATCACCGGCGTGGCTAAAAGTTCCAATTTTATCTATTTCATCTATCAAAAAGACTGGATTTTCGGTTCCAGTTCGTTTGAGTCCTTGAACAATCTTACCGGGCATCGCTCCTACATAAGTTCGGCGATGTCCTTTAATTTCAGCTTCATCGCGCATTCCCCCGACACTGAAGCGAAAAAATTTTCGACCCAACACTTCCGCAATCGATTTTCCTAAACTCGTCTTCCCCGTTCCGGGGGGGCCCACAAGGCAAATGATCGAGCCCTCCGCATTCCCTTTGAGTTTTTTAACTGCCAGAAATTCTAAAATGCGCTGTTTAACGTCCTTAAGTCCGTAATGATCTCGGTTGAGAACCTTTCGTCCTCTATCAAGATCTACACTTTCAGGCGAAGTCTCTCCCCAAGGAAGGGACGTAATCCAATCCAAATAATTAACTGCAACTGAATACTCCGAAGAGGCTTCATTGAGAGAATTTAACTTTTCAAACTCCTCGTCAATTCGAGCTTTGATCTCACTTTTTATTTTTTTTCCTTTGAGTCTTTCCCGAAACTTCTGCTCAGGCCCCCCCTTCTCGCCATTCTTACCTAACTCTTTCTGAATCGCTTTTAGCTGTTCCTGCAAATAAAATTCTCGCTGAGCAGAAGATACTTTTTGGTTAATTTCATCTGAGATTTGTTTCTGAACAGCTTGCACGTCTTGTTCTTTTTTTAAAATCTGGAGCAATCGATGCAACCGTTGTTTAACATCGCCTTGGGACAGAAACTCCTGATAGTCTTTTACATCTCTAACAAAAACCGAAGCGATAAAGTCAGCAAGCTTTCCCGGGCCATCAATATTCACAAGAGCTACTTTCACTTCTTCAGAAATGAGTGGGTTGTCTTTTGCTAAAATTTTAAATTGAGTTAAGGCACTTCTTAAAAGAGCTTCGAGTTCCGTATCTCGATGCATTTTTTCCTGAATATACTCAACTTTCGCTATAAAAAGTGGGTCTTCAGAAACAAGGCCTTTGATCTCAAATCTTTGAATCCCCGAAAGCAGAACACTGACTTGGTTATCAGGGAGATTGATTTTTTTAAGAACCTTGGCCAATACACCAAAGGGATGAAAAGGGGTTTTTCTCTTGGTTTTTAATTTGGCCCGTTCTCCCATCGTTCCTTCTACGGGAACCCCAGTCACCGAAGTACTGGGACCAGTTCCTACGGGCCTTTCACTGTGAGGTTCTTGAATTAAAACGATGCCCACATAATCTTGCCCCGTACTGGCCTTCTCAATGGTCTCGGTAAGCTTACCTTCCGGCAAAATGACAGGGATTACCATGCCTGGAAATAGCGTAGCTTGAGAAATCGGAAGCAACGGAAGAATGCTTGGGAGTGTCTGCTCGATTGGAACGATTTGAGCTTTGGGTGTTTTTTCGACCGCTGACTCTCTTAACTTTTCCTCATCCTGGTACATAGTGAATGCCTATACTAGGTTCTCTTTGCTCCGAGTCAACCTTAGGAAGGCACTTTATTTGAC
>JBJSXY010000365.1:0-2477 GCA_046086625.1 Pseudomonadota bacterium
AATAAATGTTGATTAAAAAATGCTAAGAGCTGTGTTTGAAGTATTGAAAACCCCACCGGCAATCCCACACCCAAGCCGACAATTCCGTAAACACTTTTGAGATCTTCTCTCGGATCTAGATATTTATCGAGTGGTTTTTGACTTCCTAACTTAAGTTTAAGCCCCACAATAGGGCCCAGATTTATCGTGTTTTTTCGGTTTCTCCACTCATACCGATACAAAGCATTCGCAGCTGGGTATAAATTCCAATCCAAATTAAACTCAGCTGCATGATTTCTAAGAAAGTAATGCCCTAAACCTACACAAACCCCAAGTCCCGTATCAGTTGGATAAGTAAACGTTGGGCCACGGGGGAAAAGAAGATGAAATTCCGTTTGAAGGTACGTTGTATTCAAATAGGAAATGAGAGTTCTGCCAGCTAGGATTTTGGTGCGTTCCTTAAGAAGCCCGACCTGAACGTCTAACTTCTCCACTGTCTCTTCTAAAGCATGAATGCGGTCTTCAACACTCACTGAGCTGTTTTCTGTGGCACCGAACCCCTCCGTAGAGATAAGTAGAAACAGACTAACTAAACTTTGAAAGAGCACTTTCATGGAGATCCTTTTTCGAAACACGCTTTTAAACCTGGGCAACGTCGGCATAATTCAGAATTGCTTTTGGACCAACCCGCTTCTTTTTCACAGGGGTCACAATGACTTTCTCTATGCGCCTTCACGACTTTTTCCCATCGCTCGGATTCCATTCTAGACTTTCGAAGCTCATAATAAACCGAAGTTGCTTCTCCTTCTTCAGCTGAGGCATCTCTCATTTCCACTTGAGCCGCTATTTCATTTTGGAGAACAACTCTTAACTTTTCTTCAAGCTCTTCTTTTTTCACTTCGAACTTTTTTTGATTGCTTAAGTGTTTATCGATTTGTTCTCCAAAGTCTCGGCACCGTTCGGAGACATCGGCTAAAACAATGAAGGGAAAAGTTAGAAGCAACCAGATCATGAGCGTTCCTAAGTAACTAAAAACAAAATAAAATTATATGTTTTTGGCCATTTACAAAGCAATACAAACTGCGACGTTGACTTTGTGCTGCGGCGCGCCTTAAATATTGGTTTGAGAGGAAGGTCTGATGAAATCATTACTTTTTGTTCTTATTTCTTTAACTGCCTGGGCTAGTGCCTCCACTCGCCCGTCTTCTATGAAGCCCACCACTTTGGAAGAAGCTAGAGCGGTTCAGCACAATAGTCGCCTTTCTCGGAAGATCTTAAACTGGAACTATGCCCCGCAACTAAAAGTTGAAAGACCCTTTTCGGAACTAGAAAAAACTGGTTACCTTCTTTTTCACTCTGACACCTATTACAAAACATCTATCATTAAAGATACTCTCGCTTCTCATTTGCCAGCTGGAGTGAAATTAATTGTTTACACAAACCAACCTTCTTTGGTGAGTGCTTTAAGATCGCACTATGAACCCTTGGCCGGGAAGACAAATGTGGAGGTCTTAGGACTTCGCTACCCAGCCACCGACCGAGCCATTTGGGCAAGAGACAACACTCCCATTCCTGTTCTTCTTCAGGCTTCGGAAACTGAAACTTCCAAGTGGGGTGCTATTGATGCTGTTTATTACGGGGGCGACGAACCCGACTCAGCTCTCGCTTCTTTTTTTCATATTAACTTGGGAAAAAATCCCTACCAGTTCGAGGGGGGAAATTTTGTTACGGATCCCAGAGGAAACTGTGTCATCGTCAATAAACGTCCTACAGCTGAGATCCCCGACTCGGTATTTACTGAAATATACGGCTGCAAAAAAGTAGTTCGATTAAAACATGTTTCTGGAATTGGACACGCTGACGAACGAGTTAAGTTTATCAATGAATCGACAGTTCTCACAGATACGGAGATCTATGTGCCTCAACTTTCGGCTTTAGGCTATGAAGTGAGAGTGCTTCCGACCCCCCTGGGAGGCAGATTCCGCACTTATGTAAATTCTCTCAGCATCGAAAACAAAATCTTCGTTCCTGTTTTTGATCAAGAAAACGATGCAGAGGCTTTAGCTGTTTACAGATCCTTCGGGCTGGATGTCATCCCCCTAAACACCGAAGATATTTCCGATAATGGAAACGGATCTATTCACTGCATTACGATGACCTATCCACGAATGGAATTATCTGAACTGAAAAATTTACTCTTTCGCTAATTTTTGAAGGAGTTCAACGACGTCTTTTTTTGAAGGCGCATCTGCAATCATTCGATAAGCCCGGATATATCCCTGCTTATCTACTAAGACAAAATGCTCGCCATGAGTAATGTCCATCAAGTCCTTTGCTTCCCGAAGTAAAACGACTTTAAATCCCTTCACAACGACTTCTGAAATTGTTTCGAGCGGTCCTGTTAAAAAGTGCCACCGATTCCAATCCACCCCAAATTTATCTCCATATTTTTTCAAAACCTCAGGTGAATCATGCTCAGGATCCACGGAGATTGAAAC
>JBJSXY010000366.1:0-2793 GCA_046086625.1 Pseudomonadota bacterium
TAAAAGCCAGAGCGGCCAGCTGTTTAAGGCTGACCGCTCGGGGGGTTACCGGGGATTTTTCGTTCTCTCTGACCTACATTGAGGCATCGTCTTAGAAGCCTTCAATTCCTAAATTTTCATTTCGATTCACTTCGGCAAGAAAACTCCTGTTATCCGAACGATTGGAGATATCAACATATTGGGAGATGATGGTTCCCCCTAAGACACCTCCAGCATGAGTGACTGCAGCCACTTGATATTCTCCATTAATTTGCTTTAGAGCAGGTCCACCGCTGTCTCCGGGGCAAGAACCTGCTCGATTATCGGGACCAATAATTCCACGATAATTTGATGAAGTAGCGGGAGTATAAAATTCGACGTAGCTACTGACATTGGCTACTTGATTTGTCCCCATCCTTTTCACTCCTGCACCAGCGTTAGTGGCAATATTGTTACAGCCATAACCAACTAAAGTCGCTGCGTCTCCACTTCGAAGTGAATCAGAAATTTTCATAACGTACTTTGAATCAAATGTTCCTTCGGGAAAAATCAAAATAGAAATGTCGTTAGGATCGTCCACTTGGCCAGGTCCGTAGCTTACGCGCTGATAAGTAGTAACTAAGGAACCAAAGCTACCTTGAACGACGTAACGACCAGAGCGTAATGTGCAATGAGCCGCTGTTAGAACTGCTTTGGGACTGATGATGGTGCCCGTGCAAAGCCCACCATTAGGAGCTAACACCTTTACGACCCCAGGAAACTGTGAAGTTTCAGTTACATTGTATCTGGACGCTTGTGGAAGACCTCTTTCAAGATCGAGCGCTTTCTGACATGAAATCAGCGAAAGACTAAAAAGTAAAAGCGCAGTTAATCGCGCAAATGTGCCTACGTACCTCATACGAACCCCCTCGAAACTTTATTCTCCCCAAAACTCGCTAGGGCTTCCCACGGCCCTGTTGATTACTTGCGATCGGAATCTGAGAATGAGAGGTGCAAGCAGAAGACCAGCTTTTTTTGAGTTAAATAACTCACTGAATTGCATCTTATTTTTTATGATTTCGTCAAAAGAACTGACGGGTGATTAATTCTTAATCGGCTGACTAAGTTTTGGTCGGGCTCAGGAACCATTGAGACATTCTCCCTTGGTTTTAAGGACTTAGTTGCCTACTAAAAATCTGACAGAGTGTTTTTTGAATAAGAAAATTTCAAAACTTCTGAATTTAAAGTGAAATTAGAACATTATGTAAATTGTGATGTCTGGAAGATCGTCTCTGTATTCACTCAGTCTTAAATTCCGTGTACTTGGTAGCGGTTCCTTTGGATAAGTGAGGGGGATATTTTTTTTCATTTAGAACTAGCTTTTCCAAGATCGCTTCCTCAAGGGGAATTTGAAGTTTATCGCAGAGCCTTAGAAGGTAAACACACACATCAGCGATTTCATGTCGAACTTGAATAGCTGTTTTCGAATTTTTCATTACCTGTTGTGATTCCTCGGAGGTTAACCATTGGAAAATTTCCACAAGCTCGCCAACTTCTCCCGATAAAGCCATGACAAGATTTTTGGGATCATGGTACTTCTCCCAATCGCGCTCTTTTACAAATTCTCGAATTTTTGTTTGGAGTTTTTCAATATCCATGAGTTAATTTTAAAACCCCCTGTACACATTTTTGAATGCCAGCAAAAATATCGTGAAGAGGAGCACTTCCAAACATGTAGGCTCCCGTTGTTACAATTTTATTTTGAGAATCAATGTGGCAGTCCGTTACTTTGGTAGCGACATGGCGGTGACCACACTTTTCAATTTCTTCCGCTGTTTCGCCGGCCGCCCCAACTGTCAGACTGAGATTTTTTCCTCTCAGAGCAAGCGCTAAAATTGCAGGGGCAATACAAATAGCTCCGATGGGTTTCTTGTTTTCAAAAAAAGCATGGAGAATTTTTTCCAAATCGGGCCTAACTGTTCCGTGATTTCCCTTCGAAGCAAAATCACACAGGTTTTTAGCAGCACCAAATCCCCCCGGAAGAATGACTGCATCAAATTCAGAGACATTTAATTGAGTGATCGGTTTAACCTCGCCACGAGCAATTCGAGCCGATTCAACTAACATGTTTCTTCTTTCAGAAGTCATGTTTTCACCCGTTAAACAATTAATAACATCGGCTTGAGGAGCATCGGGAGCAAAACACTGAAACTGAGCGTGCTCCTGACTGAGACTCCATAGCGTTGCCACAGCTTCTCGGATTTCACTGCCATCTCGGTATCCACTTCCGCAGAGAATAACGGCTATTTTTTTCATAAAAAACCTCCTCAATACGACCTCAGTTTATGCTTGGGTTTTACCCCCAACAAGCAGAAAACCAAGTGGCTTAAAGCCCGGATGGGGATAGACACCAGTGACAATTCTTGTCCCTTTTGCAATTAAAATCGGGGTTTAGAGTGTAGTTAACCATTGAAATGATAAGGTTTTTTCTTTGTCTCATCGGCACTTAGCTTGCAAAACTGCTAGATGCCGTTTGAGACCGGCCATGAAAGAAGGGACCGTAAATGTTTAGCGTTAAAGCGCTTTGGGACAAGCTTTTTCAAGCAGAAGGATCTGAAAACCCAAAGACCGAGCGAGTGACTCAAGAGATTAAGGGATCCATCTACTCGCTAGTGGCTCTTTTCGAATTTATAGCTCTTACTTCTTATCTCCCGTTAGACAGTTTCAATTTATTTAGTGGCCGATTTGATCACATTAACAATTTAGGTGGGCTCGTTGGCGCTCTTTTTTCTGAGTTATTCTTGGGCACCTTAGGGATTGTTGGTTACTCCGTGG
>JBJSXY010000367.1:0-2351 GCA_046086625.1 Pseudomonadota bacterium
TTTTAAGAAGCTTCATGAAGGGTGCAGATGAGGAAAAATTCAACTTTTTTATAATTGGCCCCTCTTGGTGTGAAAGCTCGAAAGAGTATCGATACATGTTGGAATATTATTCAAAAAAATTTCCCGATCCCCAATTAGTACTTCATTCGGTCGTAGTGGATGATCCTCAAGAGCAAATTTTTGGTTCTCAAGTCATGAAAGATCTCTTCCCGTTTCCAGAAAACTATTCTCATGATAGCGTGCCTCGTTTCCTAGCAATTCAAAAGGACCGCGGGCAATTAAGGGTATGGGAAGAAGGAGATGCTCTGATTGAATTGAGAAATAGATTTTTTGCCCAGCATCGGGGCTTTCTAGATTCCTCTTTACCCATCATTAAAAAAGTATCACTTTCTAATAAGTTTCTAGCTACTACAGGGCGCTAATATTTATTTACAATTGACCCGTCTTAAGTCTGTAAGCAAAATAGCGGGCAATGAAGCAGTTACTTTTTTTTCTGTTTTGCCTTCCCATTTTTATGTTCGGACTCATTTGGGGGCTTATCCGCTTTTCCACCCCCGGTCGCAAATCATTCCATGTCATTTCTGAAATAAAAGAACCCATTCGAGTTGATTGGGATGAAGCTAATATTCCCATTATTCAATCTGCAGATAATCAGGATGCTTATTTTGCTCAAGGTTTTATTACGGCCCGAGATCGCTTTTTCCAAATGGAATTAGCTCGTAGAAAAATGGCGGGGCAACTTGCAGAAATTTTTGGTCAGAAAGCACTCAAGAGTGATTTGTCGGCTCGCACTTGGAATTATGCTAAAGTGGCAGAATTAGCTTTTGACAAAATGGGAACAGGTTATCGCGAGTCTCTTATTTCCTATTCCAATGGGGTCAATGCCTTTTTAAGAACTCAAAAACCCTCGTGGGAATTTTGGGTTTTGAGACTAAAGCCCGCTTCATGGCGCCCTGAAGATAGTTTGCTGATTGTTTTAAGCATGTATGAAAGCTTGAATCGACATCATGAAACTGACGAACAGGCGCTATCGATTTTAAGGGAGAAACTGTCTCCTTCGGCCGTATCGTTTCTTACTCTGGACTGGGGCTTATTGGATTTTCCGATTTTAAAGGACACTCTTCCCCTATCTCCCCCCTCCTCGCCCACTTCAAATGAGTTCCAAGTATTAGAAAAGCAAGCTGCTGATCAAAATAAACAAAATGATTTTGAGCCCGGCAGCAATGCTTGGGCCATGAGTGGAAAGTTAACTGAATCAGGAAAACCACTTTTGGCCAGTGACCCGCATCTTGATTTGCGAGTCCCCAATCTTTGGTATCGTGTTGGAATCAAAACTCCAAACACTTTTGTTTATGGAGTTACCATTCCCGGAATTCCTGGAATTGTGATCGGTCGAAATGAGTCTGTTGCCTGGGCTTTTACAAATAGTGCCCTAGACAACTCGGATCAAGTCGTTTTGCCTGCTGATTCAAAGAGTTTGAGGGAGCGGCGGGAAAGCATTTTAATAAAAGATGAACATCCCCATCTAGCATTGTTTACGGATAGCCCCTGGGGTCCCATCATTCAGCAAGAAAAAGATTATTCGATCGCGGTTCAATGGGCTGCTCTTGATCCGGAAAACTTAAAGCAACTGGATTTAACCTCTATCAATCAAGCGAGAAATACCTCGGAATTACTGGAGGCATTTGGAAAATGGGCGGGGCCGCCTCAAAATGCTATTTTTGCCACTCAAGCAGGTGACATCGGATGGACCATTGTAGGAAATCTTCCTAGACGGATTGGTTTCGATGGTAGGTCGAGAACTTTTCGAACTAAATCCATTTTTTGGGATGGTTATGTTCCCAGAAATGAATTTCCAATAGTTATCAATCCTCCCGATGGGTTAATTGTCAGCGCTAACCAAAGAACGGTGCCTGTCTATGGATCTTTCTCGAAATTCGGAAGCCATTGGCCAAATTCAGCCAGAGCAAAAAGAATATCGCAACTTTTAAACTCAAAACAGAAATGGCGAGCGTCTGATTTTCTTCAAGTTCAAACGGATAATTTGTCTTTAACTCATCTTTGGTATCGCGATGCTTTTCTCCAATGCCCAATCGAAAGCTCGATGAGCTCTGATACTCCCTGGCTAAATTCGATTTACCCAATCGTTCAGAAATGGAATGGACGAACGGAGATTAATTCATCTGCTTATCCTCTTCTTAAGGCATTTAGAAATGCCGTCTTCTCAAATTTAATAGGACCGATTGCAAAGACGATTTCCGTTTCAAACGAGGAGGTCCTGTTTAACTTTTTGAGTCAGGATAATTTGATGTTTCAACTCCTTCAGAGCACCCCACGGAACTTTCTATCTC